>JAIPAE010000056.1 GCA_021740245.1 Bacteroidales bacterium
TTTTAATGGCTGCAGATATTCTGTTGCACCGAGCGAGTAAAGTTCCTGTTGGCAAAGATCAGCAACAACACCTGAAAATGACACGCACCTATGCCCGGCGGTTTAATCAGATGTACAAAACACAATACTTCCCGGAGCCCGAAGCTTACAATTTCGGCAAAACGCTGGTTAAGGTTCCCGGTCTTGACGGCAGTGGTAAAATGGGAAAGTCTGAAGCCGGAAACAATGCAATATTCCTGGCTGATGATTTGAAAGTAACCAGGAAAAAAATTATGCGCGCTGTTACGGATGCCGGACCGCAAGAAATGAACCAGGAAAAACCGGAACCGATTAAAAACCTGTTTAACCTGTTGAGTATTGTATCTGAGCCGGATGTTGTGAAACACTTTGATGAAAATTACAATAATTGCACAATTCGTTATGGCAACCTGAAAAAGCAATTGGCCGAAGATGTTATTCGTTTTGTCGAACCTTTAAAAGAAAAAATCGAAGATTTACATAAAAATGAAGATTATTTGAATAAGGTGCTTCAACAAGGTGCTGAAAAAGCTAAAGAAAGTGCCGGTAAAACAATTCACGACGTAAGAGAAATTATTGGATTTAAAACATTTTGATGCTATGAAGCCAGCTAAAAGCCTTTTCCCGGTTTTTTTATGGATCGTGCGTATTGCCGTCGTATTTGCGGTTTATGTCCGTTTTATTGGCCTCATTAGATCCTTCGAAACCGATGAATGGAGTTTCTACATAGCGGCAGCTTTCGGTTTATTTGCCGTTCTGTTGCTCCTTGGCGGATTTTCCCGAAAACACAACCTGACCATCATCTCCGGTTTAATAATTGCTGTGTTGTCTGTTTATCAAATGATACAATTAGGATTTGGAATTGGACAGAGCATGGCATTTTATGGCTTAATGACCTCAATAGGATTGCTTTTTGTGAGTTTAGGAAACAAGAAGTAATAAGTACTGCATGGTTTGAATTATGAAATTTGTCACCAAAACATTATGGCAAACCGATAGATGACAAGGACAATAAAATCTTTCATTCCTTCATTTAAAACAACCGGATTTTATTTTTAAGGGATAGATTTCGAATAATAACACATTAGATATTTCTTTTTGGTCAGATAAGTTTCAATACCGGTTTAAATTTCTGACCTTTGCACATTGAAAAACAGTTTATTTGCGATTATGTTAGACAAGAAAATTACAGAGCAGACTGGAGAACATGCTGTTTTGGTGGGATTGATAACAAGTAAAGAGGACAAGTTTCGGATAGATGAATATCTTGATGAACTGGAGTTTTTGGTAAATACTGCCGGGGGCAAAACCCATAAGCGCTTTATTCAACAGTTGGAAGCCCCAAATTCCAGAACATTTGTGGGAAGTGGGAAGATTAATGAGATCAGCTCATATATTAATGAGAACAACATTGACACCGTTGTTTTTGATGATGAGTTAACACCCTCGCAATTGCGGAATATTGAAAAAGAATTAAATTGCAAAGTTTTAGATCGCACCAACCTTATACTTGACATATTTGCAGCGCGAGCCCGGACTGCACATGCTAAAGTTCAGGTTGAGCTGGCGCAGTATGAATATTTGCTTCCCCGTTTGACAGGACTGTGGACCCACCTTTCCAAACAAAAAGGTGGAATTGGAATGAAAGGACCTGGAGAACGGGAAATTGAAACCGATCGCCGTATTGTCAGAGATAGAATCACTAAGCTTAAGCGTCAACTACAACAAATCGACAAACAAAAAGCCACTCAGAGAAAAAACCGTGGAAAACTTGTTAGAGTGGCACTGGTCGGTTATACAAATGTTGGTAAGTCAACCCTTATGAATTTGCTCAGTAAAACAGATGTATTTGCAGAGAACAAATTGTTTGCAACATTGGATACAACCGTAAGGAAAGTTGTTGTTGAGAATTTGCCTTTTTTGATATCCGATACTGTCGGATTTATACGTAAATTGCCTCATGGATTAATAGAGTCATTTAAGTCAACACTTGACGAGATCCGGGAATCTGATATTATCATGCATGTTGTAGATGTTTCACACCCTGATTTTGAGGAACAAATAAAGGTTGTCGATGAAACCCTTGCGGAAATTGACAGTAATGAAAAGGATTATATCTTGCTTTTTAATAAAGTAGATGCTTATCCATCAAAAAATGAGGGATACGAAATGCTGGTCGAAAACGGCGAAGAGGAGATTACTCCTTTGGATGAATTAAAAAAGACGTGGATGGCTGCTGAGAATTTCCCGGTTATTTTTGTATCCGCAAAGAACAGATTTAACCTTGAAGAATTAAAAAAAGTATTATACAAAAAAGTCAGAAAAATTCATACACAGCGTTATCCTTATGATGATTTTTTGTACTGATTTGTGTTGATTGATTTTAATATTCTGGTTAGCACAATAATTGCAAGAACAAAAAAAAGTATTAAGTTTTCATGGGTTTAATGAATAATTGATTGCAGGTTGATCAACAAAACAGCTTGAGTTTATTCTTTTTGATTATGCTTAAGAAATTTTTTGATATCATTAATTTTTCCATACATAACCATGATATCGCCATCTTCTAAGATAGTTTTTGATGAAGCTACACCTTGTACTCTTTTTGTTTTTCTATTAATTCCCAGGATGTTTTCTTTTAGTTCTGGTTTAATAGTTGTCATAACAATAATTTCATAATTTCTGCGAATACCAATTTCCTCAAGATTTTTCCCTACGCATGTTTCTGGAACAGTAGCTTCAATAATAGAATACTCGCTGGAAATCACAAAAGAATCAACCACACCTCTCATAGTTAACTTTTGTGTCCAGCGGTCTGCAGTTTCTTCTTCTGGATGTATAATTTCATCAATACCCATGGCTTCCAAAACATTTTGGTGTAATGGTGAAACAGCCCGGCTGATCAGTCTTTTAGCTTTTAGCTTTTTCATTAAAGCGGTAGCCATAATGTTAGCACCCTCATCTTCCCCAATACAGACAACAACTATATCAGTATCTTTCATTGGAAGCTGTGAGGCTGTTTGTTCATCTCTGGAGTCGAGACATATTGTATGTGATATTTTTTCCTTAAACATATCAACCTTGCTCATCTTACTGTCAACACCTATAACTTCATGTCCATTTTGAGTTAAATTGATTGCTAAAGATGAGCCGAAGTTACCCAGTCCTATTATTACAAATTTCATAAGTTTAAATTTTAATTTGGCTGATTAGTTAATTAATATTTCTTGTTTCGGATAGCTATAATGTGCTGGTTTAAATTTTTTCAATATGGCTATAAGTATAGTTAACATACTGACACGACCGATAAACATAGTAAAAATTATAATTATTTTGGAGGCATTGGAAAGGTCTGCTGTAATTCCCCGGCTAAGTCCAACTGTGCTAAATGCCGAAAATGCTTCAAAGAGTAATGGGATAAATTGTTTATCTTCCTCAAAAAATGTCATAAGAAATACAGAAAACCAAATAACAATCAGAGAAAGCATCATTATTCCAAAAGCACGGTTTATCGTAAGCTTGGAAAGTTCTCTTCTGAATATTTCTATTCTTTTTTTGCCTCGGGCAACACTGATAAAGTTAAGAAAACCGATAGCAAATGTACTGGTTTTTATACCTCCGCCAGTTGAAGCAGGGGAAGCTCCAATCCACATCAATAATATGATAAACATCATGGTTGGGAACCGTAAGCTCCCGGTATCAACGGTGTTGAATCCTGCGGTTCTGGGTGTAGTAGCACCAAAAAAGGCTGTAACAATTTTTCCTATGCCATTGTGCTCGGCTAAAGTATGGTTGTATTCCAGTACATAAAAGGCCAGAGTACCCGTTATGATTAATATAAAAGTAGTTAAAAATACAATTTTTGTATTTAAATTGATAACCCAGGGTAAATGAGTTGATTTTTTCCTGAGGCTATATTTAATAAAGCGTTCCCTGACAATATATTTGAGATACTTGTATAAGTTAAACAATATGGGAAATCCTATCCCTCCCAAAATAAATAAGGTGGCTATTATCATATGTAACGGATAATTAAACCTGAAAGCCGGTTCATAAAAGCTATTAGCTAAAGTAGAGAATCCTGCATTGCAAAACCCGGATATGGAATGGAAAACAGAAAAGAAAATGCGGTCGTCAACAGAATGAATAATTGCTTCTTCAAGGCTTAAGTAGATAAATATACCGCCGAGTATTTCAATTACTAATGTAAGTACTATGATTCTTTTTAGTGTACTGAATACATCTGCCAGCCCTTCAGAATATGTCATCTCTTTTAATTGTAGCTGACTTCTATATGATGAGGTTCCTTTGAAAAAATATGAGAAATAGCTTGCAAATGTCATGATGCCCAGACCTCCTGCCTGAATCAACATTATAATTACAATCTGGCCGAAGAAAGTGAAGTAACTGCCTGTGTCCACTACAATTAAACCGGTAACACATACTGCACTGGTGGAAGTAAATAATGCATCTATAAATTGAATTTGTGTATATGTTGCACTGGGAAGCAGAAGCATTAATGTCCCTATAGCAATGATGGTCAGAAAACTTATAATAAACAATTGAGCCGGATTTAAAAAGAAACCCTTTATTCTTAGCTTTAATGCTGATGCTTCTCTTATAAAAAGAAGAATTATCACGGTATATATCCATTCGGTATGCTCAAAAACAAGTAATGATGCAAGATTTAATTGCGTGGCCAAAACAATAAGCAATAAGAGAATTAAGGAAATATCAAAAGGCAGAATTTGGAAACGTTTCTTTTTGCTGTTGATAATTATCCGGGCTACCATTGAAATTGAACCAATAAAAAGTGCTAACAGATAAATATAATGACTAATTGAATAGAAAATAAACTTTTTTTGAAAACCAACTTCGCCAATCATAAATAAAAAGGCTACAAAAATTACGATGAAAGGCAAGTAAGTTTTTCTTCTATGCCAATTTTCCGGGTAATTGGAGTTATTATATTGTTTGGTTTTCTTTTCCAATTTAAAGTTTGTTTTATTTTTGCAGCAAATTTACAATTATAAGGATAATTTATTATCAAAGAATTGAAAATATTCTTTCCAATAGGTTACGATCAAAATTAAAACAAACATTTGGCTATCATTAAATTGTCTGCAGAGCTGTTATTCATGTAACCCAAATAATAAAATCCCTGGGCTTTTGCAAGTTTTTAAAATCAGGTAGTGCCTATTGAAATATGATATAAGTGTTTTTAAATACAAGCTTAAATAATGAAAACTCCACCTGTATAGATAAACTCTAAATAAAATAGACCGTATGAAGCGGACGGCTTGAAAAGCAATAATTTTTACTTTTATTACGGTAGTTTTATTTTCTTTGTATTTTAAATTGTATATTGTTTTGGATATTAAATAAACAAAATTTTATATGCGTCTATCGGCTGTAATCATAACACTCAATGAAGAACAAAATATAGCGCGCTGCCTGAATTCAGTGAAGAATGTAGCTGATGAGATTATTGTAGTTGATTCCTTTTCGGAGGATAATACAAAAAGTATCTGCGAAAAGTATCATGTCAGATTTATAGAAAATGAATTCCCGGGACATATAGAGCAAAAGAATTTCGGTATGGAGAAAGCATCTTATGATACGATTTTGTCATTGGATGCCGATGAAGCTTTATCCGATACCCTGAAAAAAAACATTCAGGGCATAAAAAACATTGAGACAAATCCGGCTGTTGCTTATTCTATGAACCGGAAGACAAACTATTGCGGACAGTGGATTAACCATAGCGGTTGGTATCCGGACAGAAAAGTACGTCTTTGGCACCGGCACTCTGGTCGCTGGGGCGGTATTAATCCACATGATAAAGTCGTATTAGGCGAAGAGGTGAAAGTGATGCAGCTTAATGGTGATCTGTTGCATTATTCCTATTACACCATAGATGAGCATATAGCACAAATTAATAAATTTACTTCTATATCAGCCAAAGCCATGAAGGACAAGCATATAAGTATTGTTTTTGTCAAGATGCTATTTAGCCCTTTTGTGAGGTTTTTCAGGGATTATATTTTTAAAGGTGGATTCAGAGATGGGTTAATGGGATTTATTATTTGTAAAAATTCGGCATATTCAAGATTTTTAAGGTATGCAAAGCTATATCAATTACTTTTGAAAGATAAGAAATAAAAAACAAGAAATAGATTTGAAAACAGCATTAAGCAGATCAATAACAGGAGAGCGGATTTATATATTTGGATTGGTATTGCTGGCAATTTCTTTGCCCCTATCCAAATTTATGATCAGTGTTTCTCAGTTTATTATTGTCGGTGGATGGCTATTGAATACTAAAACTGGAAAAAGACTTGTGCAGTTTTTTCAGATGCCTTCGGCCTGGATGCTTCCGGCTATTTATCTTTTATTTATTATTGGAACCATTTATTCCACAGATCTGGATCATGCACTAAAAGAATTAAGAATTAAGCTACCACTGCTTATCCTGCCACTGGTAATTTCAACAGCGCCTGCATTAAGCCGGAGACAATGGAATTATGTTATTATCTTTTTTATTGCATCAGTAATAGTGGCATCAGGAATATCGACCTATATCCTGGCAACCAATGACGTGTTGGATACAAGAAATATATCGCCTTTCATCTCTCATATAAGATTCGGATTGATGCTTAGTTTGGCATTTTTTGCATGTATTTATTATGCGAGAAAAACCATGCTTTGGTCCTTAAAACTCTTGACGATTCTGTTGGCAGCCTGGATACTTGTTTTTCTGATATTGCTGGAATCAGTTACCGGTCTTGGCATTACAGTTTCCCTCGGAATTTTAATGCTGATCTATATGATTTTTAAAAAGGGAAAAACATGGGTGCGATTTACCAGCTTTATAGCACTGTTGGGTATCGGTTTATTTGCATTTATATTTGCCAGCCAGGTAATAGATGAGGAGCTGGAAGCCCCCGAAGTAGATTTTTCTGACCTTGAAAAAACAACCAGCCGCGGCAATCCATATTATCATGATACTACCAGTACATGGCATGAAAACGGACATTATATCTACCTGTATATCTGTGAACCGGAATTAAAGAAAGCATGGAATAAAAGAAGCGATATTCCTTACTCCGGCATGGATAAAAAAGACCAGGTACTGAAGTATACACTTATTCGATTTCTCAATTCCAAAGGATATAAAAAAGATGCAGATGCTGTTCAAAGGTTGAGCAAAAAAGAAGTAGAGGCAATAGAGAACGGCATTGCCAATATCAATTACATGCAGCGTTCATCCTTAAGGGCCCGTTTATCACAGATCATTTATGAATATAAAAACTATCAGCAGCATGGAGACCCCAGCGGACATTCAGTGATGCAGCGCCTGGAATACTGGAAAGCTGCAAAAGGAATCATTCAGGAGAACCCCTGGCGGGGAGTGGGAACAGGAGATATAAATAACGCTTTCAATCAACAATATAAGGAAATGAACTCACAACTGGATAAAGAATTCCGGCTAAGAGCTCATAATCAATATTTAAGAATTGGAGCTACCATAGGCCTGACAGGCCTGGCTTTATTTTTGTTTTTTCTTTTCTACCCGGTGCTTGCAGCGCGTGCCTGGGAAGAACCTCTCTTTATAGCTTATTTGTTTATCGTGTTGATGTCCATGATAACCGAGGATACGCTGGAAACGCAAGCAGGTGCAACATTCTTTGCTTTCTTTTATGCTTTCCTGCTTTGGTCCAGAAGGAGCATATTCACAAAGTATTGATGATATCTTCTAATTTTTTAACTGAGTTTGAAAGACTGAAATGTTCCAGCGCATAAGCCTTTGCTTGTTGGGACATTCTTTTTCTCATTTGAGGGTTGCCGGCCAACTCAATGATTTTTTCTTTTAATTTGTGAATATCCTCAAAGGGGACTAAATATCCGTTTTCTCCGTCTTTTATAATCTCCGGATTGGAACTTACGTCAAAAGCAAGAACCGGTATCCCATGAAACATGGCTTCTGCCATAACATAACCAAATCCTTCCCAGCGTGAGGGTAACACAAAAAGATCAAGGGAATTATAAAAGGAGTTCAGTTCCTTTCGAAAACCAAGTAGTTTAACATGATCCTGAAGTTGGGCTTCTTTAATTCTTTTTTTGAGACTAGCTTCCAAAGGTCCATCTCCGGCAATCCTGATCTCAAAATCCAGGCTTTCCTTGTTTAATAATTCAGCAAGTTGAATCAGATAATCCTGGCCTTTCTGATAAACCAGGCGGCCTGCGTTGCCAATCAAAAAAGTATCCGATTCTTCTTTTGCTTCATTTGAAAAGATGGCTCTCATCCCATTATATAAGACAAAAATTTTATTATTGTCGATTAATTTATGGTTTTTGTTGATTAATTGTTTAGTCTTTTCCGAGTTAGCGATGATGCCCGTCAGAATGTTTTTGAAAAAATACCGGTTAATAATATGAGGAGTAACGGGTAGAGCCGTACCTCTGCGATAAAAAATATTTTTGATGCCGGCTTTTTTTGCAGCAAGTCCTCCGGCTTTCATGTCCGAAGGAAGGTTTAGAATAATAATATCCGCATTTGCATACAGCAGCTTATTCTTCAGTTTCTTTATTGCAAATGGATTGAGAAACGTAAGCTTTTTAACATTAATAGCCCTGGAATGAATATCATTTTCTTTGCAGAGTTTAAACAATTCACCGTTTATATGGGCAAATACAATAATGTTATAATCGCGTTTCTTTAATTCCAGAGCCATTTCAAAATGCCATTTCTCTCCGCCGCCCCAGGCTTTGTTTGTGTTAAAAAAGGCTATGGTTTGGGTTTCTTTCATCGGTGGTTAATGATTAGAAAAAATCAGATAATATCTGCTTTAGATTTTTTATTCATGTAAATCAAATTATCATTTACTTTCAGATGAGAGGGTCACCGCAATACTATTCTGCCCAGTTTATCAGCAATAAGACTTACTTTATGGTCAAGCTTTTTAATGCGGTGTAATAAGTCAAGGATGTTATCGTCATCAGGTTTAGTATTTTGTAGTTCATACTGTAAAGCTTTTCTTCTTTGTTTTAGCTTATCAAGTTTAAAAGCAAGAATGGAATGCGTAACAGTTCTTTCAAGTATATCAGATTCATGCACTATATAGATTTTATGCTTTTTTTTCCAATTATGACTTATTTCAGCGGGTTCAGCAAGTAGGTTTATAGCTGCATCTGCAATTTTTTTGTCTTCATTTTGTGTAAAAAAACGATTGCTTTTAATTTCACCTTGATCAACAAATTTCCGATAAAAGTCAAATATCTTTTGAAATACGGGAAGCGTAAATGAAATCTCATCTTCCACAAGATCATTAACAATGGCCTGGCTAATATTTATTGTTTCCTCTTCTTCTTCATCAACTATATTTTGAGCATCCTTAATGGTAATAAACTGATGTCCGTATTGTAATAATAAACGTATGATGTTTTTCTCATTAGTTTCAATACTTTCCTGATCCGGGTCTTTTTGTCTAACTTCAGGTAAAACCGGCTCCACTGCGGGGCCTTCTGGTTCAGTGTGGTTTCGGAATTTTTTCCTGTATTCTGATCTGAGAATCTTATTCAGTTCATTCATCAGTGTTTGTTCCTGCATATCAAGTATGTTTGCACATTCTGATATATAAATAGTGCGCTTGATCTGATCAGGAATCTTACTGATGGATTCAACGATGTCTTTAATTAAACCGGCACGCTTAACGGGATCGTTTTCAGTGCCTTTAAGCAAAATATTGGTTTTAAAAACAATAAAATCGCTGGCATTATTCTCAATAAATGTTTTAGTTTCATCGGAACGGTGCGCTCTGGCAAAGGAATCGGGGTCTTCGCCTAGGGGAAACATAGCGATTTTAACATTCATCCCTTGTTCCAGTATCATATCAATACCCCGGAAGGATGCTTTTAATCCGGCATCATCTCCATCAAAAAGAATTGTAATGTTTTCAGTATAGCGTTTTATTAAGCTTATTTGCTCTTTGGTAAGAGATGTTCCTGAAGAGGCTACAACGTTTTCAATACCGGTCTGGTGCAATGAGACAACATCGGTATATCCTTCAACAAGGAGGCAGTTGTTTTCGCGTGAGATTGGGGTTCTTGCCAGGTGAATACCATAAAGAATCTTGCTTTTAGTATAGATTTCAGATTCCGGTGAGTTGACATATTTGGGCTGCTTTTTATCCTGGCTAAGAATGCGGCCTCCGAAAGCAATAACACGGCCAGACATATTATGAACAGGAAACATTACGCGGTTCCGGAACCGGTCATAATCGCGATTGTTTTTGGAGATCGTTAACCCGGCTTTCTGCAGGTAGTCCAGTTTATATCCTTTGTTGAGTGCTTCAGCCGTTAGGTCATCCCATTTTTCGGGGCTGTATCCTAACTGGAATTTCTCGATTATTGCATCCGAAAATCCCCGGTTCCGAAAATAGGATAAACCAATAGATTTTCCTTCATCAGTTTCCCATAGCCGTTTTGCAAAATGGCTTGCTGCGAAACTGTTCACAGCATAAAGACTTTCCCGTTCTTTTTCTTCTTGTTTTTCTTCTTCTGTAGATTCAGTTTCTTCAATGTGAATATTATACTTGCCGGCCAGAAACCTGAGTGCTTCCGGATAGCTGTATTTTTCATGTTCCATCAGAAAACGGGTTGAATCACCGGAAGCGCCGCAGCCGAAACATTTATAGATGCCTTTGGAGGGGCTGACCGTAAAAGACGGGGTTTTTTCATTATGAAACGGACATAATCCAATCATATTCGACCCACGACGTTTTAAGGAAACGAACTCACCCACAACTTCTTCTATGCGGGCTGCATTTTTTATTTCTTCTACGGTTTCTTTTTTTATCACAGAAAGATAGAATTATTAATCGTTGGAAAACTTAATGTCTTTGATGTTTAATTGTAGTGTTGTTTTTCCATTCCAATGATTTTCCTCCAGATGATAACAAATATCAAAAGGCATCATTTTTTTCATTTTCTGCCATTGGTGGCCTTGTTGAAAAGCAATAGCCGAAAATTGAAAGTCGTAATTTTCCGGGGTGGCCACTTTGAATTTTAAATGATTCTTTCCGACAATCTTCGAATCGCCACTGTCAACAATCTTCCGGGTTAAAAATATCGGGGACATATTACCTGGACCAAAAGGAGCAAATTGTTTTAAAATTCGCATGAATTTTGGGGTAATAGCCTCCATGGGAAGTTCGGAGTCAATTTCTATTTCAGGAGTCAACTCATGTTCCTTAATATTTTTAGATGCATATTTCTCAAATTCATTGATAAAAGCGTCCAGATTTTCAGGTTTTAAGGAAAGCCCTGCCGCATATTTATGACCGCCAAAATTTTCCAGCAGGTTATTACAGTTTGAGATTGCCTGATAAACATCAAAATTCTTAATGGACCTGGCCGAACCCGTTATTAAACCATTGTTGGATAATGTCAGGACAATTGTGGGTTTGTAAAACTTTTCTATCAGTCGTGAAGCTACAATACCAATAATGCCTTTATGCCAGTTTTCATTATAAACCACAATGGATTTTCGATTCTTAAAATGTTCTCCTTCGGTAATGATTTTGTTCGCCTGATCGGTGATTATTGTATCCAGCTCCTTGCGGTCTTTATTGTTTTTGTTGATCTCTTTACCGATACGCTGGGCAAAAGGTTTATCATCACAAATGAGTAATTCCACGGATTGACTGGCATCTTTCATTCGTCCGGCCGCATTGATTCTTGGGCCAATAATAAATACCAGGTCGCTGATGGTTAGTTCTTTGTTAAATACATTAAACTGGTCTTCTTTGATTTTTTGTACGCGTTTTATATTGCTGTATTCCAGGATGGCTTCAATGCCGGGCCTCGGATTCTGATTGATCCGTTTTAACCCAAAGTACGCCAAAGTCCTGTTTTCTCCTACAATAGGTACAATATCAGAGGCAATACTGACAACCACAAGGTCAAAGTATTGTTCCAAATCTTTAAAAGGAATATCATTATGTTCGGCAAAACCCTGGATTAATTTGAATCCGACACCGCAACCGCTGAGTTCTTTAAACGGGTATTCATCTCCCGGGCGTTTAGGGTCCAGGATAGCATAAGCTTCCGGTAGTTTGTCACCCGGAAGGTGATGGTCGCAGATGATAAAATCAATTTGTTTTTTATTTGCATATTCGATTTTATCTACTGCTTTTATACCGCAATCAAGAGCAATAATAAGAGTAAATTCATTGGAATAGGCATAATCTATGCCTTTGTAAGATATACCGTATCCTTCCTCGTAACGGTCAGGAATATAAAAACTTATATTTTGATGATATTCCCGAAGAAATGAATGAACAAGTGCTACGGAAGTTGTTCCGTCCACATCATAATCTCCGTAAATCAGTATTTTTTCATTATTGCTAATTGCCCTGTCCAGTCGCTCAATGGCTTTATCCATATCTTTCATCAAAAATGGATCATGCAAGTCTTTTAGTGTCGGCCTGAAAAATTGTTTTGCCTTTTCATAAGTATCCATCCCGCGCTGAACAAGCAACCCTGCAATGTAAGAATCAACGTTCAGTTCACTGACCAGGCGATCAATTGTCTCCTTATTTCCCGGTTCTTTGATTACCCATCGCTTGTCCATATAATTGATCAAATTTTTAGGTAAAGTTAATAATTTTAGCTGTTCAGAAAACGGGTTTTTCTTACAAGGTTTTAACAAAGCCTGTATTTATTGAATAACTTTCTGAAAATGAAATCTTAGTCTTTTACAAGGATAGTACCGGTCATTTCCTTTGGTATTTTTAATCCCATTACCTTTAATATACTGGGAGTGATGTCTGCCAACTTGCCGCCAACGGATAGTTTTTTATAATCACTGTTTAACAAAAACAAAGGAACCGGGTTTGTTGAATGGGCTGTATTTGGAGTGCTATCTTCATTTAATGCATGATCGGCATTGCCATGATCGGCCGTGATAAAAATGGCATAATCGTTTTTAATAGCTGTTTCAGCTACATCCTTAACACATTTATCGACAGTTTCAACCGCTTCGACGATAGCTTTATAAACTCCCGTATGCCCAACCATATCCGGGTTAGCAAAATTCAAACATATAAAATCATATTTATTTTCTTTTAAAGCCTCAACCATTCTGTCTCTTACCTCAGGTGCACTCATGAAAGGCTGAAGGTCATAAGTGGCAACTTTTGGCGATGGAACCAGAATCCGGTCTTCATTGTCGAAAACTACTTCCCGGCCACCGGAGAAGAAGAATGTGACATGAGCGTACTTTTCAGTTTCTGCAATCCGCAATTGTTTAAGCCCGTTTGCAGCGATTACTTCTCCCATTGTGTTGGTTAAATCCTGTTTAGTAAAGACAACATGGACATTCTTAAATTCTTCATCGTAGCGGGTCATTGTTACATAGTGAAGTGGAAGTGTATGCATGTCATGTTCCGGCATCTCTTTTTGTGAGAGTACGGTTGTAATCTCACGGAGCCTGTCAGTGCGGAAGTTAAAACAA
>JAIPAE010000057.1 GCA_021740245.1 Bacteroidales bacterium
AAGTTAAAAGCATATGCCATTATATCTCCGACAATAAAGGAGGTATGGGTGCCGTTCGTGACATTATTGAACAAGTGTTGAAAGCTCAAAATTTGTGGATGAATGATTAAGCGAATATTGAAAAAAAGTAAATTTTCCAGAGGAATTAAAGGTTTTTTTTATTTGATCCGTCCTTTAAACCTGTTTATTATTGGATTTACTGCTTTCCTGACATGGCAGGCTTTACTCGGAGGTTTACTGGAAAATTTTAATAAAGAATTGCACCTTTCACCGGAAAACCTGATTTTTTTGATTTTATCCATTATCCTGGTTGGTGCCGGTGGTTATATTATCAATGACTATTTTGATACTACTATTGATGAAATCAATAAACCGGGAAAACAGATCATTGGTAAATCCATATCAGCCAGTAGAGCTCTGGTAATATACGGAATTGTGACCGCTGCAGGTATTATTTTTGCCTTTATTCCGGCTATCAGGATCGGTAATTACCAAATTGCTATGCTGCATATCATATTTGCTTTAGCTCTTTGGTTTTATTCTGAGCAATTTAAGTATATCAAATTCTGGGGAAATTTTGTTGTAAGCCTTTCCACTGCCTTTGTTGTTATCGTAATGTGGTTATACGAATTTTTTGCCATGGTAAATGATAATGAGATTTTGATAGGTCAGGAAAGTCGAATGGTAAATTATTTTGTGCTGGGGTATGCTGCTTTTGCCTTTATTTCCAATTTTGCACGTGAACTTGTGAAAGACCGGCAGGATGTTCCGGGCGATATCAGGGCAGGTGTTAAAAGCCTTGCTGTAACAATGAGTGACAAAGGTTTCAGGATCCTGGTATATGTTACTCTTGGCGTAAACTTTTTTATGTTACTTCTGGCTCAGATATACTTGTACAAGATGGAGCTGATCCTGGTTTCATGGTATCTTTTCTTACCTGAATTTATGTTGATTTACCTGACCTGGGTTCTTTCTAAAGCAGGAATGGAAAAGGATTATGCTAATATGAGCCTTTATATGAAAGCGTATATACTGGCCGGAATTTTGTCGATGCAGGTATTGTATATAAGT
This sequence comes from Bacteroidales bacterium, assembly GCA_021740245.1. Taxonomy (GTDB): domain Bacteria; phylum Bacteroidota; class Bacteroidia; order Bacteroidales; family PWNQ01; genus PWNQ01. The sequence continues at coordinate 1,072 of JAIPAE010000057.1, forward strand.
TGGTAAAATATGGATCCGTTTTTAGAAAAAAAGTTACATAAACATCGCATTATTCTTGCTTCTGGATCACCCCGGAGGCATAATCTCCTTCGTGCGCTGGGCCTGGATTTTACAATCAAACCTGCTGAAATTGATGAAACTTATCCGAAAGATCTTAAAAGAGAAAAAATACCAGTGTATCTGGCAAAGTTAAAGTCCACTGCATTCCCCTCGGAAATGATCGATGAGGATGAGATTGTCATAACAGCAGATACTATTGTCTGGCTTAATAATGATGTTTTAACCAAACCTGCGGACCGAGAGGATGCTTTTCGTATTTTAAATGCACTATCGGATAGTCGTCATGAGGTATACAGTGGTGTTTGTCTGAAATCACGTAATAAGTTAAAAACCTTTCATGCATGTTCTGAAGTTTTTTTTAGGAAACTTCAGCAGGAAGAAATTGAATATTATGTGGATACCTTTAAACCTTTTGATAAAGCAGGAGCCTATGGAATACAGGAATGGATTGGCTATATAGGAATAGAAAAAATATCGGGTTCTTTTTATAATGTTATGGGACTGCCAACACAAAAGCTTTATGAGGAGTTGCTAAAATTCTAACTGAAATGTCAGGGAAACATTGTTATCCCAATATGTTGGAAATAATGTATACCGAGTATCTTTGCTGTTTAAATAAACAAAATTTCCAATTCCATAACCCAGAGCAGCGCCTGCTATTACATCCCCAAGCCAGTGCTTATGCTCAGTAACTCTAGATATCCCGGTCAGGGTAGCGATGCTGTATGCTAATACAGGAACCCACGTAGTGTTTTGATATTGCCTGGCAAATACGGTGGCAACAGCAAATACACCGGATGTATGTCCTGATGGAAAAGATTGATAGGCAGTATTGGAGGGAGAATGGCCCTGTAAAGAATAAGGAAAAAAATGCCATCTGTCTTTGCCGTTTACAAAGGGACGTTGCCTGGCAAAGGCCAGCTTACCCAAATATGTAAATATCCCATTGTGAATATAGGCTTCAGTAGCCATAACTGCCGTTTGCCTGAGTTTTTGATCCCGGAATAACCAACCCGAACCATAACTCAACAACAGCGTTCCGCCCAAAATATAAGGATCACCAAATTGTGTAACGGTATGGCTGTATCTTTCCAGTTTGTTTTTCTCCGTGAATGATACGACCTGCTTACTGATTTCTTCATCAAAATATAGTGAAGTGCCGGTTAATAAAGCCAAAGGGATTAGCTTTTTATAATTATATTGTCCGAATTGAACCGTGCTTTCCCATATTTTGCCATGATTCACAAGTGTTTTATGTAAAAAGTTATATTGCAATGTATCCTGGCTTGTTAGTGAAAAAGCAGGAAAGATAAAAAGCAGTATAAGTATTTTTGTCCGCATGACAGCATTATTCAACAGTAAAAAATATAGAGTAAAAACCCCGGAAGGCTTATCCCGGGGTTTTAAACCTGTTTTTTAAAATAGTACAGGTTAAATTTATCATATCTCCCTGCCCGGATAAGCTTTTAAGGCTTCATCCAGAGTCTTCATGGCTTTTTTCAAATCTTCAACATTGAGTACATAACTGATACGTACTTCTTGTCTGCCTGATCCCGGAGTAGAATAGAACCCGGTAGCGGGTGCAAGCATAACCGTTTGGTTTTCGTATTCAAAATCCTCAAGCAGCCACTGGCAAAACCGGTCTGCATTGTCAATAGGAAGTTTTGCGACCACGTAAAAGGCTCCTTTGGGTTTCGGGCAATAGGCACCATCCATTTGGTTGATTTCTTCCACTACAATGTTACGGCGGGCAAAATATTCATCCATCACATTGTCGAAGTATTCTTTTGGCGTATCTAATGCAGCCTCGGCAGCGACCTGTCCGAATGAGGGCGGGCTTAGCCTGGCTTGTGCAAATTTAAGCGCTGTACTGATGACCTGCTTGTTTCGTGAAACCATGCATCCGATCCGGAATCCGCAAGCACTGTAACGCTTGGATACGGAATCGATCATGATGACATGATCATCAAGGCCGTCAAGCTCCATGACAGAAAAATGCTTATGCCCGTCATAGGTGAATTCCCGGTATACTTCATCGGCAAAGAGAAACAAATCGTACTTTAATACCAGTTCGCGTAATGTCTCCAACTCCTCTCTGCTGTATAAGTAGCCCGTAGGATTGTTGGGATTGCAAATCATAATGGCTTTTGTTCTGTCTGTGATCGCCTCTTCAAAATTTGAAATCGGTGGTAAGGCGAAACCATTATCAATAGCAGATGGTATTGGCTTTACGTCTACACCGGCATTTGTGGCAAAACCATTGTAATTGGCATAGAAAGGTTCAGGGATGATAATTTCGTCACCCTCATCCAGACAGGAGTTCATAGCAAATAATATAGCTTCTGATGCTCCCGCACCAATGATGATGTCATCTGCTGTGACGTTGATCTTATTCGCTTTGTAGTATTCAACAAGTTTTTTACGGTAAGAAATATTACCGGCTGAATGGCTGTAGGCTACTACCTTTTCATCGTAATTGCGAATGGCATTTAACGCAACTTCCGGGGTTTCGATATCAGGTTGTCCGATATTCAGATGATAAACCTTCCGGCCTTTCTTTTTAGCTGCTTCTGAAAAAGGAACAAGTTTTCTGATAGGTGATTCGGGCATTTTTTGCCCTTTTTTGGATATCTCTGGCATAACATTTTTGGTTTAGAGTGAAAAAAAATTCCGGTGCCATCATTTAGACACCGGAACAAATTTATAAAATTCTTAAATGCTATTTATTAAGAGTTTTAAATAGAATAAATTATTTCCTAACAACTTTACCTTTTATTTTGAGAATGACTGTTCCTTCTTCAGCATTAGTACGGACAACAATCTGGTTGTTAATGCTACCTAACTTGCTGCTGTCATAGGTAACCTGTATCTGACCTTCCTGTCCCGGCATAATCGGGCTTTTAGGATAATCGGGAACAGTACAGCCACAAGATGTAATCACTTTTGTGATCACGAGCGGTTCATTTCCGTTGTTCTTGAATGTGAACTGGCAGGAAGCATCGGCATATTGTTTAATAGTTCCATAATCATAGACTTCTTTATCAAATTTTATGCTGGCAGCAGATGCTCCATCATGGCTGCTTTGTGCCATGGAAATAAAACCAATCATGAATACAAGCGGAATAATAAGAATTATCTTTTTCATACGATATTTGTTTAAACTTTCTGGATTTAAAACAAAAATTACACCAAAGAAGTTGCTTATGATCGTAATTTAGAATTAAAAGTTTTGCCGGCAAAATATTATTCGATATCAGATTTTGATTTTTGAATTATATTTTCCGATTCTCTGACAACTTTCCCCTTAATTTTTAAAACGATGGTACCGTTCTTAGCATTTGATCGTACTGTGATTTGCTTATTAATAGGCCCTAAACGTCGTGTGTCGTATGTGACTTTAATTTTAGCTGTTTCTCCCGGCATAACCGGTTTTTTGGGCCATTTAGGAACAGTACATCCACAGGATGAACGAACTGCAGTTAGTGCCAGTGGCTTTTTTCCGGTATTGGTAAATTTGAATTCGCAACTTCCATCGCCATTTTGGAAAATTGTACCGTAATCATGAACCTTTTTGTTGAACTTGATAAAGGGTTCATCAGGGTTTTCATTACTTTGTGCCATGATGGCAAAGCCAAGTAATGTCATAAATGCGGTGAATATTATCTTTTTCATGGTATTGATTTATATGTTTAATGATTCACAAAAATACTTTTCCTGAACAAATAAATCAAAAATTATTCCATATGATTTCAAAAAAAAGATTGATCAAAAGTTGTCGCTCGATATTTAGTATATCTCCGACAATCAATTGATCAACCTTCTGCAAAATCAGAATATCTTAAATAAGCTTTCTGACAGCTTCTAATGCTTTATCATAATTGGGTTCTTCACCAATTTCAGATACATATTCAACATACTGGATTTTGTTGTTCTCGTCGATAATAACGATACCTCTGGCTAAAAGACGCAATTCCTCAATTAAAAAGCCGTATTTTTTTCCAAAATCAATGTTTTTATGGTCGGACAAAGTTTCTATATTGTCAATACCTTCAGCAGCGCAAAAGCGTTTCAGTGCAAAAGGTAAGTCAACACTGATGGAAAGTACAGAGATTTTATCATTTAGTTTTGTTGCTTCTTTGTTGAAGGTTCTAGTTTGATTGGCGCACACAGGTGTATCAACTGAAGGAGCAATGGAAAGCACTTTGATCTTGCCTTTAAAATCGGACAGTTTAACCGGTTGCATATCAGCATTCATAACCGTAAAGTCAGGCGCTTGATTTCCTGGTTTAGCTTCCTGGCCTAAAAGTGTTACAGGATTACCTCCAAATGTTACTTTTTGTGGATTATTTTCCATAATTTAAATTTGTTTTTGATTTTGTGGAGGGTTAACAATCCCCTTTGTCTATTGTTTCAGGCCAGGGGAATTATTTTCGGTCGAAATAAGGGTTTTTGCTGCCTGCGCTTAAAGGAATACCATAAGCAATTTTTATGTTGTCTGGCAGTAATCCACTTTCGAGGGCAGCTTTACCCGCAGTAAACATAATACGGTTGTCCACTCTGTGGTCCATAGCAACTGAAACGGCAGAACCCAGCGCAATACCAAGGTCACCTGTGTTGAAAGCACATGGTATTTCAGGATGCTTTCGCTTTTCCTCACAATCATTGTATCCACAAAACCCGCACTGTGGCAGGTTTAATGGACTGATCTCAACACCAAGCAATACCAGTACATCTGTTTTATGCAGATTATATCCGTCCCGCTCAAAGAAATGAAGGTTGTTGTCTTTCCCCTTTTTAATCATAATATCTGCAAGTTGCTTTACTTCAGTATCTTCAAGCACAGCGCAGAAAACATGGTCAATGCCACGGGTTTTGGGAGCTGTTCTTGCGGCTAAAACCATTCTGGAGGCAACGTCTTCCAAATTCTTTAATTTGAGTTCCTGATCCGTTTTCATAGATTTTTTTTACGAAGATAAGAAAAGGAGAAATCTGAAGGTTTACTACAGCCCCTGATTTCTCCTTTGTCGAAATGGTTTAATATATTTTGTTAATCTTCAACTTCTTGTTCTCCAAGGAAACGTTCAGCTTCAATGGCAGCCATAGACCCGGTTCCGGCTGCTGTTACAGCCTGCCGGAAAGTCTTGTCCTGAACATCTCCGCATGCAAATACTCCCGGAATATTGGTTTTGGTTGAATCGGATTTTGTGATCAGATATCCCTGCTTGTCCATATGGAGCTGGCCTTTAAATAGATCGGAATTGGGTTTATGGCCGATGGCAACAAAAAAGCCATCAATATCAAGTTTCTTTTCTTCTCCTGTATTTACATCCTCAAAGATCACACCGGTAACCTTCTTGGTAAAGCCCATCGATTCTCCGACGATTTCCTTCACAACACTGTTCCAGACCATCTCGATATTATTCTTTTTAAATACTCTTTTCTGCATGGCTTTTGATGCGCGAAGTTCGTCGCGTCGATGGATCAAATATACTTTCTTAGCAAGATTGGATAAGTATGTAGCTTCTTCTGCAGCGGTATCTCCTCCGCCGACAACTGCTACATTAAGGCCTTTGTAAAAGAAGCCGTCACAAGTAGCACAGGCAGATACACCGGCACCATTAAATTCGGTTTCAGATTCCAGCCCTAACCACCTGGCTGAAGCTCCTGTAGAAATAATAACTGTCTCTGCCTCTATTTCTTTACCTTCATCTGTTTTGGCCTGAAAAGGCCTGGAGGATAAATCTATTTCTGTGATCATGCCCCAACGTACATCTGCATCGAAACGCTCGGCCTGCTTTTTAAAATCTTCCATCATATCGGGGCCCTTTATCCCTTCGGGATAACCCGGATAGTTATCTACATCAGTAGTTATAGTGAGTTGTCCGCCGGGTTGCATGCCTTGATACATGACCGGATTCAGGTCTGCTCTGGCTGCATAAATGGCTGCTGTGTAACCTGCAGGCCCAGAGCCAATGATAAGTGTTTTTATCTGTTCTTTTGATTCACTCATAAGGATTACAATGTTTTATATGCAAAAATAATACTTTTATTGGTTGTAAATTAATACTATATTTTAGCATAAAATATGCCAAAACTTCTATATGATATTTTAACAGGATTTGGAAAAATTTGTCTGTCGCTATGGCAGTATTTTGAAAAAATATAGTAAACATGCTATAATTGCTAAAAATTATTATCTTTGCACTGCTGAAAATCGGGGTGTAGCGCAGCTGGTAGCGCACTTGTATGGGGTACAAGAGGTCGTTGGTTCGAGTCCAATCACCCCGACATCCGAACACAGTCATTTAATAAAGGCTGTGTTTTTTTCTGTAACCGGTTTAACAGTTAAATCCTGGCTTTCTTATTTGTTTAATAAGATATTTATATACCCGGATTTCCCGCCGGTCGTTTTTTTAAGGTTTAAACATTTTCATAAAAATGCGAATACGAATAGTTGTTGCTTTAATATTCCTTGTTTCTGGTAATATGCTGAATGCCCAGATCATGAATATTGAAAAGCTTCGCATGAAAAGCGATAGTGGATGGGTTGGAAAAATTAAGGGATCATATAACATCAATAAAAGCAGCCGGAAAATTAAACAATTGCAAACAAACCTGAACATTCAGTATAAAAAGGATATTCATACGTTTTTAATCTTATCGGACTTAAGTTTTATAAAAGCAGGTAAAGAAAACTTTGAGAATAATGGATCACAACATTTCAGGTACACCAGAAATATGATGACCTGGATGAGCCTGGAAGGATTTACTCAGTTTCAATATAATCGTATTCTGAAAGTAAATTTCCGGAACTTGTATGGAGGCGGTATCCGCTTTGAGGCATTTGATCGTGATACGTTTAAACTATATCTGGGAAATATCGTTATGTATGAACATGAGCGACATGAAAATAAAGATGTAGAGAACAATTTGCGTTTAAGTTATTATCTAAATGTTCAGTGGGTATTAAAGGAAAAATTTTCTGTTCAGTCAATAGCATATTTCCAGCCTAAAATGTTTGATATGCGTGATCATCGTGTGTTGTGGCAGTCGAATCTTGATTTTTCCGTATTGAAAAATCTAAAACTTGGAATTCAGTATAACTGGATGAATGACTCCTGTCCACCTGATGGTGTACCTAAAGTGATTTATTCTTTGAGGAACACTGTCAGCTATTCATTTTGACTCTGAAGATTACTAAAGAAATATACAGAAAAAGCCGTTGCTTAAAATTTTAGGCAACGGCTTTTTTAAGTTTATGATGAATTATTCTTATTTATCTTTATCGTCGTCTACTTCTTCAAAGTCAACATCAGTAACTTCATCATCATTTCCGGTTGAGCTATCCTGTGCCTGTTCCTGTTGGTCTTGCTGGCTCTGGTCCTGGGCACCTGCTGCTCCTCCCTGTTGTTGTTGCTGAGCATTGTAAATTTCCTGACTTGCAGCCTGCCATGCATTGTTTAGCTCTTCTGTATATTTGTCAACATCATCCATGTTTTCAGCTTTGTGAGCTTCTCTTAGTTTATTCATGGCTTCTTCAATAGGCTGTTTCTTTTCGGCCGGCACTTTATCTCCAAACTCTTTCAGTTGTTTTTCAGTTTGGAAGATCAATGCATCAGCTTTATTTAGTTTTTCAACTTTTTCTTTAGCCTTTTGATCTTCTTCAGCATGTGCTTCGGCTTCCTGTTTCATTTTATCGATTTCACTGTCGGATAATCCGGAAGTAGCTTCAATTCTGATATTTTGCTCTTTACCGGTTCCTTTATCTTTTGCTGAGACATTCAGAATACCGTTGGCATCGATGTCGAAAGAAACTTCAATCTGTGGGACACCTCTTGGTGCCGGTGGTATTCCGTCAAGGTGAAATCGTCCGATGCTTTTATTTTGATTAGCCATGGGGCGTTCCCCCTGGAGCACATGGATTTCTACAGAAGTCTGGTTGTCGGCCGCTGTGGAGAATGTTTCCGACTTCTTGGTTGGGATAGTAGTATTGGCATCAATAAGTTTTGTCATTACACCGCCATAAGTTTCAATCCCTAATGACAATGGTGTAACATCCAATAACAGCACATCTTTTACATCACCTGTTAAAACTCCACCCTGGATAGCAGCACCAATAGCAACTACTTCGTCCGGGTTAACGCCCTTAGAGGGTTTCTTTTTAAAGAAGTCTTCTACAACCTTTTGAATAGCCGGTATACGTGTTGAACCACCAACCAATATCACCTCATCGATTTCTCCTTCCTTCATTCCGGCATCACTAAGTGCTTTTTTACAAGGTTCAATAGTTCTTTGAATCAAATCATCCGTTAATTGTTCGAATTTCGATCTTGTCAGTTTTTTCACAAGGTGCTTGGGAATTCCGTCAACCGGCATAATATATGGCAGGTTAATTTCGGTTTCCGTTGAACTGGAAAGCTCGACTTTAGCTTTTTCAGCGGCTTCCTTCAGTCGCTGCATAGCCATAGGGTCTTTTCTCAGGTCAACACCTTCATCTTTTTTAAATTCGTCAGCTAACCATTGAATGACTTTATCGTCAAAGTCATCACCACCAAGGTGGGTGTCACCATTTGTGGATTTAACTTCAAAAACACCATCTCCGAGTTCAAGAATGGAGATATCAAAAGTACCGCCACCTAAATCGAAAACAGCAATCCTAACATCTTTATCGCGTTTATCCAGACCATAAGCCAAAGATGCGGCTGTAGGCTCGTTGATAATTCGCTTTACTTCCATACCGGCAATTTCACCAGCTTCTTTCGTGGCCTGACGTTGTGAATCACTGAAATAGGCCGGAACTGTAATCACTGCCTCAGAAACTTCCTGTCCCAGGTAGTCTTCAGCAGTCTTCTTCATTTTCTGAAGCACCATGGCTGAAATTTCCTGCGGACTGTATTGACGGTCGTCAATTTTAACACGAGGCACATTATTTTCACCTTTAACAACCTCATAAGGCATACGGTTAACCTCTTTCTGTACGCGATCCCATGTTTCGCCCATGAAACGTTTTATAGATGCAACAGTTTTATTCGGATTAGTAATAGCCTGACGTTTAGCAGGATCACCAACTTTTCGCTCGTTGTTCTCAGTGAATGCAACCATGGAAGGAGTTGTTCGTTTTCCTTCACTGTTGTTGATAACAACAGGTTCATTACCTTCCATTACAGCAACACATGAGTTTGTGGTTCCAAGGTCAATTCCTATAATTTTTCCCATTGTATTATCCTTTTTGTTTGATTTTCATTTTTGACAATACTGGTCAATGTTTGTGCCAAATCAATCCGGATAATTGAAAACTTAGCAATAAGCCCGCAAGTATTTGTAATAAAGCTATTTATTAAAGTGTCTGACATAACGTCAGATTGTCAGGTTGTGTTAGGGGATAGGTTTCTTAAAATTCAGATTGCGGGTGTATTGTCCATTGACAAGACTATCCTGAGAGTCGGAATTTAAAAATAAGCTTCTTGATTTATAGTACCTGCTGGCAAACAAGCCTATTCCATTGGAAATATTGGAAAATTCGGGTCTTTCCTGAATAATGGTGTTGGATGGTTCGTTGACTTTGATGTAAGTGTTATAATTGTCATTGGCAACCGATACAATATAGCGTACCGAATCCAGTGTTCTTTCGATGTTTGGTATTTCAGGAACAGCATTTTGCAGAAAAACATAAAATTGCTGGCCAATAATTTCTGTAGTCATTTCATTACCGCCATTGAGTGAAGTTGATGTTTGTTGTGAAAATTTCCAGTCTAACGCTTTTTGTTGTTGTGTCCCGTCAGTAAAATAATTGGTATAAAAAATTCGAATTGACAGTTGATATAATCTGCCGTTTTCGGCTGTTCTCCATACAACTTCAGCAGGGAACTGCGATGTGTAATTGACAAATGTTTGTCCGGCTAAAGGACGCTTTATTGAGAAATCTTTGATCAGCTCGGTCTCGGATTCAATGTATTTATTAAGTTTTGAGTTATAAATTTCCAAACGGTAATTGTAATCGTCTGATAATTTAACGGAAGGAGCCTGGGTCCGGTAAATGATTTGATCGGGATAACTAAAAATACCGGAGTCTACATTATGCACCATTGTTGTATCCAAAGGAATTGCTCTTATCAGGTTTTCACCATTGTACTCCAATAATTGAACATCGAGGTCGTTAGGGTCATAAGTGATGGAATCCAGATTTGAAGCCATTTGAATGGCGTCTCCCTCACCAAGGAATGCTCTGTTTATCCGGATGTAATGTACTTTATCCTGCTGATTCAACAATCCATAAACAACAGGTATATCCTGCCATTCTGCATTCAGATCAACATCTGTTTCGCATTGCCAAAAAGAAAAAGATAAGATAAAAAGTGTTATATATTTTAAAGTTCTCGACATATCTGAATAGGTTTAGATAGCAAAATTAAACATTATTTTTAGAATAATGCCCGAATCATATATTGTAAACGATCCTTAAAAAACTTTGTTTATTTAATTTATAAGAATAATGGATGTAACAAACATAATGATAACTGGCAACAGCTAAATTTATTATTTATCTTTGTCAATTAATTGCTAACAGAATAAAAAAGCATTATGTCAACTTTTTATAATACTATTCCCCCCCGGAAAATTACTACACATGTTCTTCAGGAGATGAAGCTTAAGAAGGAAAAGATCACAATGCTTACAGCTTATGATTTTTCCATGGCGAGTATCCTGGAGCAGGCCGGTATAGATGTGATCTTAGTCGGAGATTCAGCATCCAATGTGATGTCGGGATATACCACAACATTGCCGATCACACTGGATATGATGATATATCATGCTTCAGCGGTGATGCGTGCTGTGAAAAGAGCATTAGTAGTAGTTGATATGCCGTTTGGTACATACCAGGGAAATTCCCGCGAAGCCATTCAGTCTGCAATACGTATAATGAAAGAAGCAGGAGCAAACGCAGTGAAGATGGAAGGTGGACAGGAGATCCTTGAATCTGTCAACCGAATTTTATCAGCGGGTATCCCGGTGATGGGCCATTTAGGACTTACACCGCAATCAATACATAAATTCGGTACATATGTAGTCCGTGCTACTCAAGATGAGGAGGCAAATAAGCTGGTTGAAGATGCTCACGCTTTGGCTGATGCCGGTTGTTTTGCAATAGTCCTGGAAAAAATACCCGCCAATTTAGCAGCACGCGTTGCCCGTGAAGTTGATATCCCGGTTATTGGTATTGGTGCTGGTGCTGATGTTGACGGACAGGTGCTCGTTCTTCACGATATGCTGGGAATTACACAAAAATTCTCTCCACGTTTCCTGAGAAGGTATCACAATTTGCAGGAAGAAATTACAGGATCAGTTAAAGCATATATTAATGATGTGAAATCGATGGATTTTCCAAACGACAGAGAACAATATTAATGTATGATTGAACAATCTGCTGTATCGGATAATGATATTCTGTATGAAGATAATCATTTGATAATCATTAATAAGAAACCCGGAGAAATTGTTCAGGGTGACAAAACAGGCGATTTACCTTTAAGTGAAAAACTTAAGGATCACCTCAAAAAAAAGTATAATAAACCGGGGAATGTTTTTATCGGAGTTATTCACCGCATTGACCGGCCGGTTAGCGGCGCTGTGGCGTTTGCCAAAACGTCCAAAGGCCTGGCTCGCATGAATCAACTGGTCAAAGAAAGGGATGTGCGAAAGATATATTGGGCGTTGATCGAAGACCAACCGGAGAATAATAGCGGAACACTTGTGCATTATTTAAAAAAAGATCAGAAAAAAAATAAATCATTTGCTGTGGATGAAAAGACAAAAGGCGCTTTATATGCAGAACTTGAATATCGCTTTGTTGCGGCTTCCAATAATTACAGCCTGCTGGAAGTTGAATTGATGACAGGGCGGCATCATCAAATAAGAGCCCAACTGGCCGCTATTGGTGCACCCATTAAGGGCGATGTGAAATATGGATTTAAACGTCTTAACAAAGACGGTAGAATGATACACTTACATGCCCGTTCCCTTGAATTTGTTCATCCGGTGAAAAAGGATAATATAAAAGGGATTTCACGTCCTCCTTGGGAAAAACTTTGGCATATGC
>JAIPAE010000058.1 GCA_021740245.1 Bacteroidales bacterium
CTTTTTGTGAGAGTACGGTTGTAATCTCACGGAGCCTGTCAGTGCGGAAGTTAAAACAAATAACCACATCCCCGTTTTGGATTGTTCCAACGGGTTCGTTGTTTTTGTTATGTATCACAACCGGTTTTATGAATTCATCTGTAATGTCGTTTTCATACGAGGATTTGATGCCGTCCAGCGGGTTTTTAAAAGCTTTTCCCTTGCCGTGTACCATTAAATCATATCCCAGCTTAATACGTTCCCACCGCTTATCCCTGTCCATAGTGTAATAACGTCCACAAACACTTGCTATTTGCGTTTTCTGTTGCGAAAGATAATTGTGCAACTCCTGTACGTAGCCCAATCCGCTCTTAGGGTCTGTATCTCTGCCGTCAGTGAGTACATGAACATAAGATCGCTCAACATCTGTATCTTCAACCATCTCTGTCAGCTTCATCAGATGCTTTGTGGATGAATGTACACCACCGTCTGAGACTAATCCTATGAAATGAACGGCTTTATTGTTTTTTTCGGCATAATGAAATGCTTCAGTTAAAGTTTCGTTTTCCAGGATTTCATTGCTTTCTATAGCTTTGTTAATTCTTACAATATCTTGATGGACAATTCTTCCGGCACCAATGTTGAGATGCCCGACTTCAGAATTTCCCATTTGTCCTTCAGGCAAACCTACCATCTCACCGGATGTAGTCAGGGTTGTATAAGCAACTTCTGAATTATTGTATAAACTGTCGATGTATGGTGTATGGGCCTGGCTGATAACATTTGATTTTCCTTTATCAGCTTCAGCCCATCCATCCATTATGACTAAGATTGACTTTTTTATCATTGGTATTAAGTTTTTTTATCAATTTTAAGCATGCCAAAGATAATGGAATTGGCAGAGATGATTTTCCCTGAATTACAGAATAGCTTTTTGCAAAAGAAATATCTTTATGGCATGTATTGGGGTTCCTTTTTGGTTAATGCTGGTATCCTGGTATATTTTTCTTTCCCTTTCCATTGATAAATAATCATATTCTTTCCTTTTAAATCATCCGGAACGTCAAAATCTCTGGTTGGTGCGGGGATCATATTTTCATTATTGTCCATTTTTTGGTGATCAGCAAAACTTATGGTTACTCTGTCTTTTTTGCCGGCAGAGGATAAATATTTCTTTTGCTCTCTTTTTTTATAATGGATCAAAGAATTATCCTCAGGAATTAATTTAAAGGCATCAAAATACTTTCCATTTATGATCATTCCGGTAATATTTAATTTTTCCGGATTTTTTAATAACTCGATTTCCACACGGTATTCGATTGTTTTCCCTGACCCCTGAACTCCACCTATGATTTCCTGGGAAGTAGCTTTATTTATTTCGATGGGATCGGAGTTGCATAATCCAAATAAAAAGTAACTCAGTATTAAAACAGTAAATTTCATAATCAATATTTTTTAATTTCCGGTACGGATTGCTTCAACAGGATTCATCCGGGCTGCCTGCATTGCAGGTGCAATTCCTGCCATTATCCCTACTATAAAAGAAACGAATAAACCCAGCATAATGTTTCCCCGATTTAAATACAAGGTGAATTCTATACCTGCTAAATTAATGTCTGCAAGAAGTAGCGTGAGTATCCATACAAAGAGCAGTCCCAGTATTCCTCCGATTGCGGAGAGGATAACAGATTCAAACAAAAACTGTAGCAATATGAAATAATTTTTTGATCCGAGTGCTTTTTGTATCCCGATAATTTTTGTTCTTTCTCTAACGGAAACAAACATAATATTGGCAATACCAAATCCGCCAACAAAAATGGAAATCCCCCCAATAAACCATCCCACAACATTAATACTGCTAAACATTTTAGAGAGGTTTTCACTGGCAACATCAACTTCATTAACAGCAAAATTGTCTTTTTCACCCGGGCGGATACTACGTATAGAACGCATTATTGCTTTCAGTTCACCTTTGAAAAATTTCGTGGATATGTGCTTTGCAGGTCGCGTCATTATAGACTGATTCATTTCACTGTTCCGCGTATTCAGGATGCTTCGTAAATAATTTACGGGTACCAGAATTTGCTCGTCCGGGGACATCCCAAAATTGTTCATACCCTTTTTTTCTAAATATCCAATTACAGTTAACTTATGCCCTGATAAAGTGATTTGTTTTCCTATTGGTGTTGTCCCTTTGAATAAGCCGCTTGCAATATCATTTCCCAGAAGGGCTACATTTGTTCCTAACTGGCTTTCAGAATGTGTAAAATATCTCCCTTCTTTTAGTGTTAAGCTTTCCAGTTGATTATAATCATTACTGACTCCCATAACAGTAGTATTGTTAATGCTCCTTTCGCGGAATTTTATGGGTTTCCTTGTGCTGGCCATATATGCTATTGCTTCCGCACCATTTACCCGCTCCTGAAGCTGCCTCATCTCTTCATAAGATACCTGGGGGCGGTTTATATATTCCCACCAGTGATATTCCCCGCCATAACCCCACGGCCATTTCTGGATAAAAATCGTACTCTTACCAAGTGATTTCATGCTATCACGAATGGTCTTTTCCATGGAATCTACTGTGGTTAATACAAATATTATGGCAAAAATACCAATGGTGATACCCAAAAGTGATAAAACAGTTCTGAGCTTGTTGCCAAACAATGATTGAATAGCAAAAAGGTAACTCTCCCGTATTAATCTGAAAATTATCATAATCGAAGCGTAAAATTATAAGAATTTATTTAAATACGTGTTGTTGTTTTGCTTTGACTTTTTTGTTAAAATTGCAAGTGTTAAAAATAACATTTACAAATACTTAAGCGGTTGTTTGAAAGCAACTTATTAAATTGAATTTCCATGAAGTTAATTAAAAATGCATTAATTTCCGTATATCATAAAGATAATATAGAACCTCTTGTTAAGAAACTTGATGAATTTGGGGTAAAAATTTTATCCACCGGTGGTACTTTAGCAGCTATAGAACAAATGGGTGTGAAGGTGCAATCTGTTGAGTCATTAACCAATTACCCATCCATACTCGGAGGACGCGTTAAAACGCTGCATCCTTCTGTTTTTGGCGGGATACTTAAACGGCGTGATCTGGAGCAGGATAACAATGACAGTGAAATATATGATATGCCTGAAATAGATCTTGTTATTGTTGATCTCTATCCATTTGAAAAAACGGTTGCCGGTAATGCGTCAGAGCAGGAAATTATTGAAAAGATAGATATTGGTGGTATCGCTCTGATACGTGCTGCTGCTAAGAATTTCAAAGATGTTATGGTTATTCCTTCAGCTAAGTATTACAGGGAGCTAATAGATATACTGGACGAACAAAACGGGAAAACAACTGAAGAGCAGAGGAGAAAATTTGCTCTGGCAGCATATGCAGAATCTTCCGGTTATGATACGGCAATATTTAATTATTTTAACCGGGATGCGGCATTTGATGGGTTACGTATCAGTGCGAATGAAAGCAAACAATTGAGATACGGAGAGAATCCTCATCAGAAAGGGGCATTCTTTGGAAGACTGGAAGATGTGTTCGATCAACTCCACGGAAAAGCAATATCATACAACAACTTAGTAGATATCGACTCAGGCATTCATTTGATTGCTGAATTTGATCAAACTGCTTTTGCCATACTGAAACATACCAATGCCTGTGGGCTTGCCCAAAGTAATGATGTAACAGATGCCTGGAAAAAAGCACTTGCCGGTGACCCGGTCTCTGCTTTTGGCGGTGTGTTGATCACAAATGCAAAGGTTAACAAAGAAGTAGCAGAGCAAATCAATAAAATCTTTTTTGAAGTACTTGTTTCTCCTGACTTTGATTCTGATGCATTTGAACTATTAAAACAAAAAAAGAACCGCATCTTATTAAAGCAGAACAAAAATATAAAAAGCAATACAGTAACAAGAAGTATGCTCAATGGATATTTAATTCAGGACCGGGATAATGTAATGGTATCGGCACATGAATTATCGGTTGTTACACAAAAAGTGCCTGAAGAGGAACAGATCAAAGACTTATTATTTGGTATGAAAGCGGTAAAACATACGAAATCGAATGGCATAGTGTTAGCTAAAGACCATCAGTTGATAGCCAGCGGTGTAGGACAAACCTCAAGAGTGGATGCGCTGAAACAGGCCATTGAAAAAGCACACAGGTTTGGATTTGATTTAAAAGGTGCCGTGATGGCTTCCGATGCTTTCTTCCCCTTTGCTGACAGCGTTGAGCTTGCACATAAGGAAGGAATTAATGCAGTTATACAACCGGGAGGCTCCAGAAGGGATATTGACTCCATCAATTATTGCGATGAAAATGGCATGGCTATGGTCTTTACCGGGAAACGTCATTTTAAACACTAAAAAGTGATAAAAATCCAAAACCTGTTGTATTTTTATCCGTTAAAATAAGCTAGTAAACATTTTATAAAAGACACATGGGACTGTTTTCATTTTTTAATAAAGAAATAGCAATCGATTTGGGTACAGCCAATACGATCATCATACATAATGATAAAGTTGTAGTTGATGAGCCTTCGATCGTAGCTATTGATCGCAGAACAGAAAAGATTATTGCAGTTGGCAAGAAAGCAATGATGATGCATGGCAAGACACATCAGGAGATAATAACGATCCGGCCTTTACGCGATGGGGTTATTGCTAATTTTCAGGCAGCGGAGTATATGATACGGGAGTTTATCAAAATGATAGGCTCCAGGAATTCGTTATTCCCACCTTCCCTGAAAATGGTTGTCTGTATACCTTCCGGGATAACAGAAGTTGAGGAACGTGCTGTGCGTGAGTCGGCAGAGCAAGCCGGCGCCAGAGACGTGCGTCTTATTCATGAACCGATGGCGGCTGCCATTGGTATTGGGATCGATGTGCTGGAGCCTTCAGGCAATATGGTCATTGATGTAGGAGGGGGAACCAGCGAAATTGCGGTTATCGCTCTGGGAGGTATTGTCAACAATAAATCCATTCGTATTGCAGGTGATGACTTTACGCAGGATATTATGCAATATATGAGAAAACAGCATAATATAAATATAGGTGAACGTACTGCCGAGCGTATTAAAATAGAGGTAGGGGCCGCTATGACTGAGATCGACAATCCACCTGAAGATTATGCCGTGCATGGAAGGGATATGTTAACAGGGATTCCCAAGGAAATACTGGTAAACTATGCTGAGATTGCTCATGCCCTTGATAAATCCATATCAAAAATTGAAACAGCGGTTTTGAATGCCCTTGAAATGACCCCGCCTGAGCTTTCTGCTGACATCTTTAAAACAGGAATTTATCTGGCCGGAGGTGGTTCTATGCTGCGGGGGCTGGATAAACGTATTCAAATGAAAACAAAGCTTCCTGTTCACGTAGCGGAAGACCCCATAAAAGCAGTAGCAAGAGGAACAGGAATTGCACTGAAAAACTTTGATAAATTTACCTTCTTAATAAAGTAATACTGCAATCAATGACTGATTTATGCGTAATCTGATTCTGTTTATATGGAAGAATAATTTCTTTTTCCTTTTTATATTGCTGGAAGCATTGGCAGTTTTTCTGATCGTACAGGGAAATTATTACCATAAAAATGTGTTTATCCATTCTTCTAATCAGATTACCGGAAAAATTTATGAAGTTACCCATGATGTGAAAGGATATTTTACCCTTAACCGCCAAAATACAAGACTGGCTGAGGAAAATGCCAGGTTAAGAAATGCTTCGGATTATGCTTTTATGGAGTCTGCACTAACGACTATTAGGCACGAGGATACACTTTTTCACCGTGTTTTTGAATTCATTCCCGCTAGAGTTATTTCTTCTTCCGTTAGCAGAAGAAACAATAACTGGATAATTAATAAAGGAAGACGACAGGGACTGAATGAGGATATGGGGGTTATTTCCTCTTATGGTATTGTTGGAATTGTTGTGGAAGTTTCCAATAATTTCAGCCTGGTTTATTCTATACTACATAAACAGGCCAATATCAGCGCTATGCTTAAAAAAAATAATCACAAAGGATTTGTTACCTGGCCGGGGGTGAACTACCGTAAAGGAATAATACACGATATTCCGGCACACGTGAATGTTGAAAAAGGAGATACTGTTATTACCAGCGGAAATTCAATGATATTTCCTGAAAATATTATGGTAGGCACTGTGAGTGAAGCAAATGTTAAGCAAGGGAAGAGTTTTTATAACATAGAAATTAAGTTTTCAGAAGATTATAATAATACAGAATATGTTTATGTAGTCAAAAATCTTATGAAAAATGAACTTAAAACATTGACAGAAGCCCGGGATGATGAGTAGCAATAAAATTATGATCAATATATTGCGTTTTGTTGCCTTTGTTTTGATACAAGGGCTTATACTTAATCATGTAAATATTAATGGTTATTTGAATCCATTACTTTATGTGATGTTTATCTTATTGCTTCCGTTCGATATGTCTCGGCCACTGACATTGATTCTGGCTTTTTTATTGGGTTATGCGGTTGACCTGTTTTCCGGAACACCTGGAATGCATGCGGCAGCATCAGTTTTTGTGGCGTTTGTGCGTCCTTATTTTATGGATGCTATTTTGAAGCACGACGAAGAAGAGACCGGCAACGAACCTACTATCAGAGTAATCGGCTTTAGGAAAGTAGTATATTATAATGGTGTGTTGGTTTTGATCCATCATATGATTTTCTTCTTTATTGAGGCTTTTCGTATTTCTGAATTTCTTCAAACTATGGTGCGAGCATTGCTAAGTTCCGTGATTACTATTGCATTGATAATTGTAATTCAATTTTTGTTTTTCAGTAAATCTAAAACAAGATCGGGATTATGGCGTTAAATATCTTTGAAATATTAGAATTATTGGTTTTAGCTTAAATTATATTTTAGGAGTGCATTAAATGCAGGCCATTTGCTGCTTTGCCAAAGAGGCAGGGAAAGCCTTGAAACAGACGAATATGTCTGCGATTTTCAACGCCTTGCATCTGACTTTCATTTAATGCATGAATGATACATGTTAGGACATTTCAGAAAAAATTAATTGCAGAAAATTATGAGTAAGCAAACAGGGAAAATAGAAATTATGGCACCTGTAGGATCATATGAATCCCTGGCTGCTGCAATTCAGGCCGGAGCTGACTCTGTATATTTTGGTGTTGGACACCTGAATATGAGGTCAAAATCATCTCAGAATTTTACAGTAAAAGACCTTGGCCAAATATCATCTATTTGTCATCAGAATAATGTCAGGTCTTATATTACCCTGAATACCGTAATTTATGATGAGGAACTTGAATCAATGCGGACTGTTGTGGATGCAGCAAAAGAAAACCGGATATCTGCGGTTATTGCTTCAGATATGAGTGTAATTCAATATGCCCGGGAAAAAGCACTGGAAGTACATATGTCCACACAAACCAACATAACCAATATTGAAGCGGTAAAATATTATTCACAGTTTGCTGATGTGATGGTAATGGCAAGGGAGCTTAATGTACGGCAGGTAAAGCAAATCACTGAAGCCATAAGAAAAGAAGGAATTTGTGGGCCTGAAGGAAAACCTGTTCAGGTGGAAATGTTTGTCCATGGAGCTTTATGTATGGCTGTATCAGGAAAATGTTATATGAGCCTGGATTTGCTTAATTCATCTGCAAATCGTGGAGCCTGCCTTCAACCATGCCGGAGAGCTTATCGTGTTATGGATAATCGTGATGAAGTGGAGATGGAGGTCGACAATGAATATATCATGTCTCCAAAAGACCTTAAAACCATAAATTTTCTTGATAAGATACTGAAAGCCGGAGTTACAGTATTGAAAATTGAAGGAAGAGGAAGATCACCAGAATATGTTAGAACTGTTGTTAGCGTATACAAACAAGCCATAAAAGCATATTTTGAGAATGATTTTTCTGAAAAAAATATTGAAGAATGGAACCGGCAACTGAAAACAGTTTATAACCGGGATTTCTGGGATGGTTATTATCTTGGCAAAAGATTGGGTGAATGGACTAAAAAACCGGGTTCACAAGCAACTAAAAAGAAAGTATTTGTTGGATCAATTACTAACTACTACTCAAAGATAGGTGTAGCGGAAATCCGGATGCAAACACATGAGCTTAATATAAATGATGATATCCTGATTATTGGTCCAACAACCGGTGTGATTGAAGAGCAAATCCGGGAAGTCCGCGTTGATATGAAAAATGTGAACACCATTGTAAAATGTGAAACTGGTTCCATACCGGTTCGGTCGATGGTTAGAAGGTCTGATAAAGTTTATAAACTAATAGATGTAGACCCTGATTTTGATCCTGACGGGCGTTATGGATAAAAAAAAGCTGCCCTGAAAGGACAGCCTAAAAGCGGTTTGCAAAATAATTCAGGCTTAATGAATAGATAACCGCTTTTTAATAATGCTTTCAAGTTTAACAATCGGAATGCGGTCTTGTTTCATACTATCTCTTTCACGTATCGTTACCGTATTATCTTCAAGTGTCTGATGGTCAACGGTAATGCAATACGGTGTTCCGATAGCATCGTGTCGCCGGTAGCGTTTTCCTATAGTGTCTTTTTCTTCATATTGACAATTGAATTGGTATTTCAGTTGGTCCATTATTTCCCGGGCCTTTTGCGGTAAATTGTCTTTCTTCGTTAAAGGAAATACAGCCGCTTTATAAGGTGCAAGAATGGGCGGGATATTTAAAACAATTCGCTCAGAATCATCTTCAAGCTTTTCTTCTTTGTAAGCTGACGATAAAACGGCAAGAAACATACGATCGAGGCCAATAGAAGTCTCAACAACATAAGGGACATAGCTTTCATCGTTCTCTGAATCGTAATATTGTAATTTTTTGCCTGAATGTTTCTGGTGAGCACTCAGATCGAAATCTGTTCTGGAATGAATTCCCTCCAATTCCTTAAACCCAAATGGAAACTTAAACTCGATATCATAGGCTGCATTGGCATAATGAGCAAGCTTCTCGTGTTTATAGAGCTGATAGTACTTATCTTCAATGCCCAGTGTTTTATGCCATTTTATGCGTTCATCTTTCCAGTATTCGAACCAGTCCATTTCTGTGCCGGGACGAACGAAAAATTGCATTTCCATTTGCTCAAACTCCCGCATGCGGAAAATAAATTGCCGGGCTACAATTTCATTCCTGAAAGCTTTACCGATCTGTGCAATACCGAAAGGCAGTTTCATACGTCCGGATTTTTGAACATTCAGGTAATTCACAAAAATACCCTGGGCCGTTTCCGGCCTCAGATATATTTTATTATTATCATCAACGGTAGAACCCAGTTCAGTGGAGAACATTAAATTAAATTGTCGGACATCTGTCCAGTTGGCAGAACCGGAAACAGGACACGTGATGTTTTCTTCTTCAATAATATTTTTTAATTCATCAAGCTGATCGTTTTCCAGTGCTTTGATCATTCGGGCTTTTATGGACTGAATCTTACCGGAATATTTTAACACTCTGGGATGTGTTGTCTTGAATTGTTCTTCATTAAAATTATCACCAAAACGTTTAGCGGCCTTTTTTGTTTCTTTATCAATCTTTCCCTGCAATTTAGCTAAATGATCTTCAATGAGCTCATCTGCACGATAACGTTTTTTTGAGTCTTTATTATCAATCATCGGATCATTAAAAGCATCAAGATGTCCGGAAGCTTTCCAGGTGGAGGGGTGCATGAATATAGCGGAATCCAGTCCTACTATGTTTTCATGATATTGAACCATGGACTTCCACCAATATTCTTTGATATTGTTTTTCAGTTCAACACCAAATTGACCGTAATCGTATGCTGCACTTAAACCATCATAAATCTCACTGGATTGAAAAATAAAGCCATATTCCTTGGCATGTGCAATGATTTTTTTAAACAAATCGTCCTTTGTTGCTTTACCCATATAATTACCTCTTTTATCCTCCTGCCAGGAAATCAAGAATATTTCCCACTTTACTTGTATTTCTTTTGTAAATTTCGGTATATCCGCACTGCTTACATGTTACAGTGGCGTAACGTTTGTTTTGAACATCAAAAAACTTTGCAAAACCGCCTCCGGTGGCTGCAAAACTATCTAATTCATAATCGCGGTTACCACATTTCGGGCAAATGTATTGTTTTTGCTGAACCATGTCTTTTTTTTGAAAGGTACAAAAATATAGTTTTTAATTAAAATAATACCTAAGGGAACATAATTTGATTGGATTTTCTGTCATTAAATTTGAGAATTAGTTTTCTTGCATATTGATACTCCCCATCAGGTTTATATCGGGATTGATTAAATATTATTTGGCGTTCAAATTCAATGGCATCTCTTTTGGTTTTTAATTCTACCAGATAATAACCCTGGTTTGATTTGACCATATGCTTTCGTTTATCTGAGTTCAGCTTATATTTCTCCGGGAATTTTATTTTAGTGTTGATCTTTTCGTTGATAGTCATGCCCAGATCAAATAATCCTTGTGTTTCTTCCGGTAGCCTTGAAGCATTGATTTTTTTCAGGTACGGGCTCATCTTTTTAAGTGAAATGTACTTTAAATCGCCATACGATTGTACAGAACCGGCATTGACGTTAGCTTTTATTACCGTTTTGTCGGAATTTGCTTCAATTTCTGCATTCGAAAATTCCAGTCCTGTTTTTTTGCCCAGACCTTTTACTGCAGCTTCCGGGTCTAACCAAAAACTGAAATATGGATTCATCCCGTTAGTAAGTTCTACTGTAGCTTTTCCGCTAATGCTGCCATCATCATTTACCTGAAGGTCCATCTCAAGATCAAATTTGTTTTCTTTTTGTGGATAATTATTTTTTATAACCCTGTCCCCGGAAAGGGAATAAAAAGTATAATCGCGGTGGATAATCATGGGATTCATTCGTTGATTGTCGAACGGGTCCAACAAAAAGGTATGATGATCATGTTGTATTCTAACAAGCGGATATTCGGGAAACAACAAGTTCTTTGATTTGTCGCCGGAAAAAACATATATCACATCCGATTTAAAGCCTTGATGTTTGAGCATTTCAGCTATTAATAATGCTGCTTCATAAACTGTCGCTCCGTTGGATCGAATTATATCATGAACTGCCCGTGGTTTGAATCCATAAAACAGTGGGTCGATTGAATAATGGTTAATTGATTGATCTACATATTCTATAATGTTTTTTATTTTTGATTTAACAGATTTCTTCTCATCAGTACTTTGGTTAATTTCCAACATGTCAGAAACGGTTTCAAAATATTGTTTGGCTTTTGCAGATGAGGATTTTTTTATGATAGCTTTATAATGATTTGCTATTTCTTTAGATATATCCCCCGTGGAAAATTCTAATACCGGCAAATATGTTTGTGGTTCAGCAAGATAAGGATCATTAGGTTGTGGTTTGAGATTAGTAAACTTCCAGGTATAGTTTTTAGAAGCTTTTGTTTCTCTTATTTCCGGCGCTGTCCTGATGCGGGATGTCTGATGATACAGTGTTTTGTTATTGGGTACTTCTGCTCTCAGTATCATTTCTTTAACGGGAATCTCTTTTGAAAGTATCTCACGGTGCAACAGCAAAGGATAAAAACCCGCTTTTGTGGTGATGGTATAGTCCAGCTCTATTATAGCTCCTTTTTGCAAACCGGTATGTGTGACAACCATTTCTCTTAAGTGATTATAGGCCGGTGCATTTTTGGCGTTTTGCGGAAGAACTTCATTGAAAGCATTATCCGGGACTGGTACTTTTTTACCATCAGCCATAGTGGTTACTGCCTTATTTATTTTCAGATTTTGAAATTCAGGATTGTAAACGATAAAGGTTTCTCCATATGAGCGGTGAAAAGAATAATAGGTTTTTAATTCCAGCTTTTTATAAAAATGATACTCAATACTTCCGTCTTCCTGGAGAGTGTATTCTTTTACAATCTTTTGATAAACAGCATCATGGTTGTAGTTTTCTGCTAGGCATTGAATGTTGCTGGCTGAAAGTAATACAATGATTGTTGTAATGGTAAAATATATGCGTTTCATAATGTTCCTTATTTTAAATTAATAATAACAGGTTCTTTTTCATACTCTTTTTGAGCCTTGACAGCCTCTCTGTATCCGGGCCAATCATTGGCGTTGTACACCCGCTTTTTAAAGCTGAGTTTTTGTGTAAGGATTAGGGCCTGGTGTTTAGTGTTATATGACAAATTATAGTCGGCGGCCTGAGAATGTCCCTGCATATTTTCAGTTTTACTGACTATAACAGCATTATCCG
The DNA here is from genome assembly GCA_021740245.1 of Bacteroidales bacterium. GTDB lineage: Bacteria > Bacteroidota > Bacteroidia > Bacteroidales > PWNQ01 > PWNQ01. Next base: position 12,248 of record JAIPAE010000058.1, read on the forward strand.
GAAGTTTTAATGTTTCTTGTATCTGAACCAGTCTTGAACAACGATCTCTGAAAGCGTATTTGCGGCTTTTGATATTTGTATTGAAATAACGATGATAATTGGCGGAAGAGAATAAATTCTGAGTTCCAAGGGGATTTATGTAAAGTTTTCCGTCAATTTTAACAGCATATTCTGGAATAACAAATGTCATAGTGATTTTAATCGGATCGGAATAATCATAAGGATCACCGTAATTCATACTTTTGATTTGAGCTTTAGGATTAAGTTGTTTCAGTTGTCTTCTCAGATGAGGTTCCCATGTATTTACAGGTCTTGATGTAAATGCTCTGCGAATAGCTGCATCGGATTGTCCTTCGGCATCCACAATGAGTTTGCCGCTTAAATCTCCGTTTGAAAGAAGCTCTGTTTGTAAATTCAGATTAAAGTAGTGGTTTTCCGGAGAGGAAACAGGTGTTTTCATAAGGTCGGCACCTTCGGGCAGTCCCAACAGGTAATTTTGCTGTTGTTCAGCGCTTGACCATAGTTCACGAACAAACGGAACCCAGGTAGGATCAAGCAATTTATAGGAGCCATCGGATAATTTAACAACGGTAATACTATGGTTAAACTGATCAGCAGGAATATCTTCAATGCGTGAGCCTGCCATTGTCATAGCAGCATAGGACTCAAAGCCGGCAGCACGTAGCATAGTTACCAGCATTCCGGCTTTATCTTTACATACCCCGCAGCGGTCGCGGAAATTCAT
>JAIPAE010000059.1 GCA_021740245.1 Bacteroidales bacterium
ATATTTTTTGTTCGGCTAATTATAATACTCCCCAAAATTAAGACCAGTTGTTAAGTTGAAAAATAAATAATATTTTAGAACTTTCAAAGAGGAGTATTATGAAAAAAGGAACACGTAGAAAATTCACACCGGAATACAAGGCAAAAGTGGCCATAGAAGCCATAAAAGAAAAAGAAACACTTGCAGAACTTTCCAGGCGCTTTAATGTACATGCTAACATTATCGGCAAGTGGAAACAAGAATTTTTAAACAATTCCAGCAATGCCTTTACCACTGGCAACAAAAAGAATGCAAAGGAAGATGAGATAGAAAAGGTATATGCTAAAATCGGACAACTGGAAATGGAAAATGATTTTTTTTTAAAAAAAAGCTTGGATCGTTTGGATTGAAAGAACGCCAACTGCTTGTAGATAAAACTATAGAATTAAGTGTCAGGAAACAATGTGAGGCGTTAAATATTCATCGAAGTGGACTTTATTATGCGCCCAAACCAGAAAAGGAAGAAAATTTAGCTGTTATGAAAAAAATTGATCGCCGCCATATCAATAATAATACTTTTCCCGGAAAAACATAAAAACTTGCTTTCTCCTCTATAATTTAGTATTTTAGCTATAAAGTACTTTGCTAGTTGAATCAATTATCTTTTTCTTACTATAGACATTTACACGACTTAACCAACTAAAAAAAATTATTATGAAAAGAACAAAAATTATCAAAAATGGGATTTTGTTTTTGTTTTCAGGACTTTTATTCTGTAGTTGTACACAAAAAACTGGAGATGTTAGCAAAGAAATTGAAGCTGTCAACAAATCAATCATGGAGGCCTTTGAAAAAGGAGATGCCACTGCAATAGCAAGTTATTATACCAGCGATGCCCAAATGTTCCCTCCGAACACTCCTACCATTGAAGGAGCTGAAAGCATCCGGAAATTCTGGAAATCAGGAATGGAAAGAGGGATTAAAGAAGCAATTTTCGAGACCAAATCTGCCAAAAGCACTGGAAACACAGCCGTGGAGGAGGGTATGTTTAAACTCTTAGCCCAGGGGGATCACCTCATTAGTGAGGGTAAATACATTCTAACCTGGGAAAAAGTAGATGGAAACTGGAAAATCACCCGGGATATGTGGAATAAAAATGCACCTGTAAAGCAGATGGCGGCTGAAAATGACACGATGTGGGTAGTGCGGTATAGAGTAAACCCAACTAAAAGAGAACAGTTTGAAAAATTCAATTTCAACCATTTAGCTGTTGCTGCAAAAAAAATTGACCCCAAACTGAAAAATTCAGTAAGGTTTTTGCGTCCTGTAAATCAGAATGATGACGGGTCTTTTACATACATTTATTTAATGGACCCTGTAATTGACCCAACAGCATATGACATTAAACCTGTATTAACAAAGGCCTATGGAAAGGAAAAAGCCGCAGAATATTATAAAATGTTCAATGCGTGTTTGCAGGATAAAGAGATGAAGGTAAACGGTGTCGTTCAGACAGCCTGGTAAGTTTTGAAGATCACTTTTTATACCGGAGAAATTCACCACTTTTAATCAATTTATTGTTATGCTCTTTATAGCTTTGGAAGATTATCGGCCGACCCGACAGCAATTAATGAATTACATCAATATCTATTGGTTTCTTGAATATCCGGAAGTAAGCTGGCGAAAATTGTAAAGGAAAACAGAAAGAAATATAAAAATTCCTTATTCCCTGAAATGAAAGGGGCTTACTTTTGATAAATAAAAAAACTTAAGCTAAATATCAATGAGTTAAGATAATAAATTAATTAATTTCCCGGTTTACCGGACAACAATGATTTAGTTTTTATAGTCACGAATATTTTAGGTTTGTGATATGTAAATATACAAAAAAATCATAAGCTTCTCCTATACCCTCAGCAATTCGAAAACTGAAATCCGGGATAAAAAACATTTAACGAATCATGCACAGGCGCAACAATTAAATATCTTTGCACAACTGAACCCACCACGCTTCCCGTAGGATCAGCGCCCCCAGGTGGGGCTTTGTTTTTCCATTCTTCCATTCCCACTTCTCCTACATTTGTCTTCCAAAATCCCCGGAAAATCGTATATTTTTCAGGGTAAGGGATCTCCAGGCATATCGTTGCAATGATTTTTTTATGACTGCTGCGATCCAGCCAAATTATAAATTCAGCTGAGTGGGCACATGAGTGTTGGCATGCCCCTTTAGGGGAAAGGGGTTGGGCGGGCAAGCGTTACCGCTTTTCCATTTTTCTAGCTCTTCTCAGAATGTTTTTATCACCTTGAATGTAGCAAACCGAAGTGGTAAGGTAGGTTTTTGAAAGAGAGATCTCGTGGCAAACCGTTATAACTTTTTTTAAGATACACCTAAAAACGATTAACCAACTTTGCAACAGATTGTGATCTAAACTAAAAAATAAGTTTTATTTCGGCTTATTCCGTTCCATCTAAGTTGCAAGTCGTTAGAGAACATATTTATCGGAGTCGAAAGTTTCATAGGGTATAATCCCAATTTGTTTTGCTCCTGAAAAAAGTTAATCCCGAATAAATACCGTTTAACCATGCTAAGAATACCAGGGAAAATATCTTTTTTATTGTCTTGAAGATATCAAACAAGCAAGCGCCCTGGAAAAGTTAAAAGTAATTAGTTTTCTTCAGAAATTATCAATTTATAACCAACGCTGCGCACATTGATGATTTTGATTCGGGGATCTTTGCTTAAATACTTGCGTAATTTTGAAATAAAGACATCCATACTACGAGCATTAAAAAAATGATCATCTCCCCAAAGCTTTTTTAGAACTACAGAGCGTTCAATAATGTTATTCAAATTATTGCAGAACATAAGCAGAACTTCACTTTCACGATTTGTGAGCTCCTGTTTCCAGCTCCCAAGCAACAGCATTTGCCGGGCTGGATAGAAGGTGTATAGGCCCAGGTTATATTTCTCCTTTGTTTTTTTTCTTTCAGATAAGTTCATGCCTAAAAGATTCTTAATCCGGATAATAAGCTCTTCCATCGAAAATGGTTTTTTTAGGTAATCATTACCGCCCAATTGGAATCCTTGAACTACATCTTCAGGCTGGGATTTTGCTGTAAGAAATATAATCGGGATATCCTGATTGCTTTGCCGGATCTCCTTGGCCAGGCTAAAACCATCCAGGCCGGGCAGCATAACATCCAACACCAGAATATCATAATTGTTGGTTAGAAAAGTATCCAGTGCAGTATTGCCATTATGAACAACATCTACTTTAAAATCACGTGTTTGAAGGCTGTCCTTTACGATGTTTGCCAGGGTTACTTCATCTTCAACCAATAATATTTTAATTACCATAGCGTGGGAATTTTAAAGTGAATGTAGTTCCATTTCCGGTAACAGATTCAACTGTAACACAACCATCATGTTGTAGCATAATGTTCTTTACATAATGCAGTCCAAGGCCAAAGCCTTTTACATCATGAACATCTCCTTTGGGAATGCGATAGAACTTGTCAAAAATACTCTTTTGATGTTCTTTACTTATCCCGGGTCCATTATCAGAAACCGATATATATTGGTAACCCTCATTCTGATAACAAGAGTATCGGATGCGGATAATTTTCCCACCATATTTTACTGCATTATCTGTAAGGTTGTTAAGAATATTTTCCAGGTGAAGCAGATCAGCATATACTGTCATATCGTTGCATGGTTCATCAACAAAGCATTGGATATCCTTTTCATGCCGAGTGCAATGGCGTTGTATGATCTTTTCGAGTAATGCATGTATAGGAACAGCTTCTTTTTTAAGCTCAATTTTATCACGCTCAAGCCTGGATATATTTAGAACCTTTTCAATAAGGGCGGAAAGATTTTTTAATTCAGATTGCGATAACTTCAGGTACTTCCTGGTTTTCTGTCTGTCATCCAACACGCCAAAATTATTCATTGCTTCTATCGCAGCAGAAACTGTAGAAATGGGTGTTTTCAACTCATGTGTCATATTATTAATAAAATCATTTTTAACTTCTGACATTTTCTTTTGCTTCAATATGGTGCGAAACATATAAATAAAGCTAAGTGATGCAATTATGATCAGCATAATTGAAGCCACAAGCACATGAATCATACGTGATAGAACAACCTGAGAGGAATGTATAAATGATGCTCTGATAAAATGGTTTTGTAGTAATGTAACAGGCATAATGCGTGAACTAATAACATTGGCTGGAGCATTAAACTTTGAGGAATCTTTTTTCAGCTGAAGTTCATATGAGATGTTTATATTGCGCTTGTTGAGTTCCTGATTAAATACAGAGTCTAAGCGATTAATATTAATAGGCTTTTCATTATTTAACTCCTCTGAAATAAGTGTTTGCATAATGCTTTGCAAATCGATACCATAGGAGTCCGGAATTATACCGTTATCCAAGCTATCTGAGATTTTTCCTGCATCAAAATGTAGTGAAATGCTTTTGTCCTTTAGTTTGTATTGTTGTTTTTGATTTTTAAGTATGCTGTCAAGATTCACCGAGTCATTTAGATGCATACTTTTTATGGTAATCCTGTTTTCATCGCTTCGGTCTATATTGGTAACGGCCTTGGGGCGGATACTGTTTTCCTTTTGTATGCTGTTTTCCAGACATTGATTAATATCTTTCTCGAGTTGTACACGGTTGATGGTGTAGGCGCTTCTTATCCAATAGATTTGAGAAATTAGTATTACAGGTATCGTTATGCTTAGAAGAACGAAGATGTAGTTTATTCTTTTCTTCATTGGATTGATTTATATTGCTTACAAAGATAAGAAAATACGCATTAATATTTTTATGATTAACACTAGTTAACACTTGCTAACAGTGAATTAACCAGATAAAGCCTTTGCTGTTCGTTTGATTTGTAAACCGTAATCCTAAAACGTATAATTATGAAAAAACTATTATTTGTTGCCATCTTATTGGTGGCTGTAAAATCAATTTCAGGGCAGGTAAATTATAAGATCGTTTATGAACGCACAGTGAATATACATGCTAATCTTCCTGAGAATAAAAAAATGCTGAAGTCCATTTTACCGGAAAAGTCTGTTCAGATGATGGTTTCTCATTGTAACCAAAAAAAGGCAAGCTTGAAGGAATCGAGCTCTGAATCTAATAAGGGGAATGCTGCTGTTTCCATAAAAGGGATGGATGGATTATATTTTTTTCTGTTCGGCCAAAACGTTGTAAGGCAGTATGTAAATTTCGACACCTATGATTACTATGTGGAAAAGTCTCTAATTAACATACTGGAGAAAACCAAAATGAGCACTAAGAAAATTCTTGGCTACAAGTGCAAGAAGATAATTCAGAATGAGAACAAGGAAAATGAGATGATCATTTGGTTTACAACGGAAATTCCAGCATATGCCACCCCTTTGCCTCCAATTATGGTGAAAGGGGTCATTCTGGGCATTGAAAGTGAAAAGTTTCAATACATAGCGAAAAGCATCACTAAAGATAATACAGCAATTGTTGTTGAAAAGCAGGATGCAATGAAAATTACTGAAGAGCAGTTGAAAGATCTCAGAAATGAAAAGTTGGAAAAACAAGAAGGTAAAAAGGTAAAAATTAAAATGTAGGAGGTGAGTATGCAACTGACAATAAGTAATCTCAATAAAGAATACAGTAATGGAGTGAAGGCATTACAAAATTTAGACCTGTCAATTAAAAGTGGAATGTTTGGTCTGCTTGGCCCAAACGGCGCTGGGAAATCGACGCTAATGAGGACCCTGGCTACACTTCAGGAACCTGACAATGGCGAGGTATGGCTCGATGATATAAATGTACTGAAGGAAAAGGAGAAAGTAAAGCAAATACTGGGTTATCTTCCCCAGGAGTTTGGTCTTTACAAAGGCGTTACTGCCGAAAACCTGATGGTTTATTTTGCACGTATGAAAAATGTTTATTCTAGTGCAGGCCTGAAGAAAACCGTGCATTATCTGCTTGAGAAAGTAAATCTTTATTCAGATCGTAAGAAACATGTTAATACGTTTTCCGGAGGAATGAAACAACGTCTTGGAATCGCCTTGACTTTGACAGGAGATCCCTCTCTGATTATAGTAGATGAACCAACAGCAGGGCTGGATCCTGCTGAACGGGTGAGGTTTAATAACCTGCTCAGCGATATTAGCCAGGATAAAATAGTTGTTCTTTCTACTCATATTGTTGATGATGTGAGTGATTTATGTGCACAAATGGCTATTATGGACAAAGGGCGTTTAAAAATACAGGGCAGGCCCTCAGAGTTGCTGTTAAGATTGGAAGGTAAGATATGGGAAAAGCAAATCACCAAAGAAGAATACGACCTGTATGAAATGGATCACAATATTATTTACTCTCAGCTCTTTGAAGGTAACCCTTTAATTCGTGTTTTTTCAGAACATCTTCCGGAAGAAGGCTTTAGACCGTCTAATCCCTGCTTGGAAGACCTTTACTTTTCAACCATAAAAAACATTGAGCTATGTGGCGGATGATAAATTTTGAGATTAAACGTAATATGTCACGTCCTGCGATTTATATCTATTGGTTGATGTTTTTTGCACTTGGTTTTTTTATTATGCAACTGGCAGGCGGGGCATTCAAGGGTGTAAGGTTTTCTATCAGCGGAGACGCCGTACATGTTAACTCACCCGGAATTTTTGATATTCTGTTCGGTACATTTTCATATCTTGGAATTGTAATTGCAGCTGCAATCACTGTGCCTGTGGCATTCAGGGATTTTAGAGCAAATGCAGCCGAAATGTTTTTTAGCTTACCTGTAAAGCGAAACGCTTATGTTTTTAGTGGTTTCCTTTCTGCCTTGCTGCTAAATATTTTTGCCTATACAGGTTTGATTGCCGGACTTTTTATCGGCACTAAAATGCCTTATCTTAATCAGGAGCTTTTTGGTCCTTTTATGGCTGAAGCGTATTACATACCTTTTTTAGTGAAGATATTGCCTAATTTGTTTTTCCTGACAGCCATTTTCTATGGCCTTACCCTGCTTAAGCGTAATGTTATGATAAACTGGATCAGCATAGCAGTGGTTTATCTGCTTTATGCTCTGGGGCAAAAGCTTTTGTCCGACCTGGATACTCATACCCTGGCTGCTTTGCTTGATCCCTTTGGGATAGCATCGACGATTGTGGTTTCAGCCGGTCACTCAGCCGGGGAAATGAATAATCAGGCAGCTTCAATGGCCGGTGTTTACCTGTATAACCGACTGCTTTGGGTTGGAGTCGGAGTAATAGTGCTTATTGCAACATGGTATTTCTTTAGATTATCTTCTGAAGTACGTGTTTTTATGAAAAGAAAACATAATAAATTCAGGATGCCGGAAAAGAAGTTATTAAATAGCCTGATCTCTAAAGGATCGATTTTTCAGTTACCTGAAATGAGCAGGAGCTCCGGCTTTAAGCAACGTTTATGGTCTTTTTTTACCCATCTTCAGATTAATATGAAATGGCTGTATGGCAACTTATATTTCTGGATGCTACTATTATTAACCATCATTTTTATGGGGATTTCATCAAGGCTGGCTGGGAAAATATATGATACAGAAACATATCCTGTTACCTGGCAGATGTTGCTGATTCTTAACGGCACCATTAAATTATTCGTATATCTGTTTATAGCGTTGTTTTCGGGAGAATTGTTGTTTAGAGAACGAGCTTCCGGTATGCACGAGATATTCAATGCGCAGGCCCGAGTGCGTTTACAAAACCTGTGGGCTAAATTCCTGACAGTCATTAGCGGAGTTGTTGTAATGCTACTTTTCTTAATGTTTTGCGGAATGATAGCTCAAAGTTTAAAAGGATATCATAACTTTGAATTGACTTTGTATCTGAAGGATTTATTTGCCCTTCGTTTGCCGGATTATATATTGTTTGCCTTTATGGCATTCTTTTTACACGTTTTGGTGAATAATAAATATGCTGGTTTCGTGGCAATTCTGGCATTCTATCTGCTCAAACAATATGTGCTTTCACCTTTAATCGGACATAACCTGTTGATCTTTGGAGGACGTCCCAATGTGGTTTATTCTGATATGAATGGCTTTGGTTATGATTTTATCGTGAGCTGGTGGTTTTTCATTTACTGGTTCCTCTTTGCCGGTTTGTTATTTATGATCACTGCCTTGATATTTGATGATGGGAGTGAGCATGACTTCAAGTCACGATTCAAACGAGCTTTAGCAAAACGCAACAAACGTTTCAATACAAATTTTGCTATTCAGTTGTTGCTGTTTGGGATTTTTGCAGCCTGGATGATTTGGCAGACTTCGATTCGTAATGATTTTTACTGGCCGAATAAAGGACATGAGTTAGTGGTAGATTATGAACAAAAGTATTGTAAGTATAAAGATTTGCCTCAGCCGAAGATTGTGGAAGTAAACTACAAAGCTGATTTATGGCCGGACAAGAAATCCCTTGATATTGAAGGTTATTACTGGTTGAAAAACAAAACCGATAAACCTATGACAGAAATTCATCTGAATTATTCGGATTTGATAACCAGGCTTGAGCTTTCAAAAACATTCAGTATCAAGCATAAAGATGAAAAGCATGGCTATTATATTTATTCACTAAAAAATAACTTATTGCCGGAAGATTCCGTTCGCCTGAATTTTCATCTGAAGTCTGTGCCGGAAGGCTTTACAAACTCGGGTTATGCTTCTGTTGTGCAACCAAACGGCACATTCTTTTACAATTCTCTTTTTCCATCTGTCGGGTATAATGAAAACAGGGAACTTTCGAACCAGGCTGACCGAAAAAAAGAAGGATTGAAGGAGCGTTTACCCGAAAATTCATTAAATGCCCCTGGGGTGCGTAATCAGAATTTTATTTCCAGGGATGCAGATTTCATCCGTTATGAGGCTGTGATCAGCACTTCCGCGGAGCAGACAGCTATCACACCCGGAAAGCTGATATCCCGTTGTATCAAAAATGACAGAAACGTATTTCATTATAAGTCTGAAAAACCGATGATTAATTATTTTGCAGTTCTATCTGCAAGGTTGAGCCGGAAGTCATGCCTATGGCAAGCTACAGATTCTACTATTAATCCGCTAGAGTTGACAGTTTTGTATCATCCGGATCACGACTATAACGTGGACATGATGCTGCAGACAATGAAGCAGGCGCTAACGTACTATGATTCGGTCTACTCAACTTATCAGTTCAGTCAGTTAACTGTTGTTGAGTTTCCGCGTTTTGCCACTTATGCGCAGTCATTTCCCAACATGATACCCTACTCGGAAGGTATTGGGTTTATTGCTGACCTTAAGGATATCAGAGATACTAATGTTACTATCGCAGAGCGTAAAATAAACTATCCGGCATGGTTTATTGCTCATGAAATTGCTCATCAATGGTGGGCTCATCAGTTGATTGCTGCTGATGCTGAAGGTGCTCAGTTTCTGATGGAATCAATAACACAATATTCAGCCTATAAATTGATGCAACAGAAATATGATGATGAATTAATTCGTAAGCTCTTCAGGGAGGAGACATTTAAATACGTAAGTAGTCTTAGTCAAATGACGCTGGAGGAACGTCCTTTGATAAAAGTCGCTGGGATTCAATCATCAATTTATTATCGGAAAGGAGCAATGGAACTCTTTGCATTAGATAAACAATGGGGAGAAGAGTCCATGCAGAAAACATTGCAGGAGTTTTTAAAGCAATATGCTTATAAATCTGCTCCATATCCACTTAGTATTGACTATATTGATATTCTGAAAAGCCAAAGCCCGGATAGCTTGAATCAATTGATAGATGACAAATTCTCGAATATCTGCTTTTACGATTTTGAAGTAACTGAAGCAGAATATCGCAGAACTCCGAAGCTGGAGTATTTCGTTAATCTGAAAGTGACCGTGGAGAAAGTCTATGCCGATGGTAAAGGGAAAGAAATGCCTGTTCAACCTAATGAATACATTCCGCTTGGATTTTACAGTGATGATGGTGAACTGGTTGATTTCAGATACGTTAAGCTTAATGCTATGGGTGAAAGGAAAGTTCAGTTGAAATTAAATCGAAGACCGGCAAGTGTTGTGATTGACCCGTTTTATCAGCGTATGAGTAAGAACTATAAACGGGAAAATGTTGATGTGGCGATAATTTAGTTTTATTGATAGTGTGCTAATGTCCGAAAAGGTTGATTTTGCTTGAACTAAGTTAAAATCAGATTAAAAATTCCTAGCTTTAAATATAGTTTAAACTTTTCATAAGGATTAAACTAATCGCTATACTATAAATAAAACCGCTTATCAGAATTAACTATTTCCCGATACAAAAATTACTAAAAATATTTCCTAAAATCTCATCCGTACTGATATCGCCTGTAATAGATCCGATATGGTGCAGGGCGGTACGCAGGTCGATGCTGAGCAGGTCGTTGGGGATACCCTGTTGCATGCCTTGCTCCACACTTTCGATAGCAGAAAGTGCTTTTGAAAGAGCATCATGGTGGCGGGCACTGGAAACAACCGTGTCGGTTTCCAGCTTTTCCTGATCAACAGATCGAAGCAGGCTGTCAGTTACCATTGTCATGTTTTCTTTTCGCTTGGCAGAAATGAAGATGGTTTCCATCTCCACCAGCTCACTGAAGTGCTTTGGCGAACGTTCCAGCATGTCAATTTTATTACCCAGGATAACGAAACGTTTCTGGTCACTGTCAATATTTTGCCGGAATTCCCTTAATTCTTTTTTAACTTCTTCCAGGGACGTTTGGGATGCATCAAACAGGTAGAGGACAATGGAGGCCTGCCTGATTTTATCGAAAGTCTTTTCAATTCCCATTGATTCGACCGTTTCGCTGGTTTCGCGAAGTCCGGCAGTATCGATAAATCGAAAAGACACACCATCGATGATGATACTGTCTTCGATCACATCGCGTGTAGTGCCGGGGACTTCAGAAACGATGGCTCGTTCTTCATTCAAAAGGGTATTCAGCAACGTTGATTTCCCGGAGTTGGGTTTGCCGATGATGGCTACCGGAATTCCTTTTTTCAGCACATTACCGGTTTTAAAGGATTCAATCAGTTTACCGGTTTCCGTTTTGATTTCATCAATCAATTGCAGGAAGCGCTTGCGGTCTGCAAATTCCACATCTTCCTCGGAAAAGTCAAGTTCCAGTTCTATGAGCGAGGTAAAATCCAGGAGTTGTTGCCGGAGATTTTTCATAGTATCGGAGTAACCGCCACGCATTTGCTGCATAGCCAGCTGATGTTGGGATTGCGATTGGGAAGCTATCAGATCACCAACCGCTTCGGCCTGGGAAAGATCCATTTTCCCGTTCATAAAAGCCCGCATAGTATACTCTCCAGGCTCTGCCAGGCGTATATCATGACTCATAAGAAGCTCCATGATGCGTTGTTGAATGTAAACAGAACCATGACAACTTATTTCTGCCACATCTTCTCCGGTATAGGAGTATGGTGCTCTGAATACACTTAATAATACTTCATCAATGATTTCGTCATCCCGGCAGATGCGCCCAAAATGAAGCGTCTGTCCCTTTAGGTTCTTGATGTCCTTTGATTTTGAGACCGGACAAAAGATTTTTTCCAGAACCGGAAAAGTTCCGGGTCCGCTGATGCGTATGACTGCAATAGCGGCAGATCCTCCGGCTGTAGCCAGTGCGCATATCGTGTCATCACGTTGTGTATAGTGTGATTCCATGTTTTTTAGTGTTTTCGTTTTGCAAAGGTAATTGATATTTTTTTCGTAGTTTTGAACAACGATTTTGTAAAATATAAGAGTTATGAGCATACTTGTCAATAAAGATTCAAAAGTTGTCGTACAGGGCTTTACTGGCAGCGAAGGTAGTTTTCATGCAGAACAAATGCTTGCATACGGAACAAATGTTGTTGGAGGTGTAACACCCGGAAAGGGAGGACAGCAACATCTGAACCGTCCGGTGTTTAATACAGTTGCTGATGCGGTTAAAGATACCGGTGCAGATGTATCTGTTATTTTTGTACCACCTGCATTTGCTGCTGATGCCATTATGGAAGCTGCAGCTGCCGGAATTCATGTAATTGTCTGTATCACGGAAGGAATTCCGGTGAATGATATGGTGAAAGTGAAAGAATACCTGAATGACAAAGATGCCCGTCTGATTGGACCGAATTGTCCTGGAATTATTACCCCGGAAGAAACCAAAATAGGCATTATGCCAGGCTTTATCCATAAAAAAGGCAAAGTAGGCATTGTTTCCCGCTCAGGAACCTTGACGTATGAGGCTGTAGACCAGTTGACCAAAGAAGGACTGGGACAGAGCACAGCCATAGGCATTGGTGGTGACTCCATTCCCGGGACTACAACTAAAGAAGCCCTGCAATTGTTTATGGATGACCCGGAAACAGAGGGTGTAGTGATGATCGGAGAGATTGGAGGAAACATGGAAGCGGAAGCTGCCGAATGGATCAAAGAACATGGAACTAAACCCGTAGTTGGTTTTGTTGCCGGAGCAACGGCACCCAAAGGCAGGACAATGGGACATGCAGGTGCTATCGTAGGAGGTAAAGCCGATACCGCTGATGCCAAGAAATCGATTATGAAAGAAGCCGGGATTCATGTAGCTGAATCACCGGCTGATATTGGTTCTCTTATGAAAAAAGCATTAGGTTAATCACCACTTTGTAGCAATGAAACCTTAAACTATTTATTTAGTTTGAGCGAATTTCTGATAGTGGAACTTCT
>JAIPAE010000060.1 GCA_021740245.1 Bacteroidales bacterium
ATTTCTGCACATCTCAATACTATTACGATCAGACAAAATACGCTGACGAAATTGTTGGTAATCTTCCGAGTACCAGATTTCTTTTAAACTGCTAATAATAATATTTCCCATCTGGTGTTTTGCATCTTTATCAAAGCAACAGGGAACAATCTCTCCGCTTTGGGTGACAACGCAACTACTCCACATACGGTGACAACGATTCGGAAGTTTTGATTTTATGACGTATTTTCCCGGGGAAACTTCTTTATAGCGGGAATATGCTTCATTCTCAGGAATAAAAACATTACCCTTTTGATAATCATAAATTTGTGCTGTTTTTAAACTCAATTTGTCTACATTCAGTTTTCTTGCGAGTTTTCGAATGTCTTTTGTTTGATGTTCATTGCTACCTAATACCAGAAACTGAAGTTCGATAAAAGGTTTCCTGCTTCCGGTTTTCTTTTTTGCAAAAACTATGTTTTTGATACCTTCCATAACTTTATCTATATTCCCGCCTTTTCTGTATAATTGATATGTTTTTTGGTCGACACCATCCAAGGAAATGACCAATTTGTCCAAACCGGACTCAATGATTCTGGAACATGTTTCTCTATCCAGAAAGTGAGCATTGGTTGAGCTGGTTACATATAACTTTTTTTGCTGTGCCAGTTTAATCATATTAAATATTCCGGAATGCAGAAATGGTTCTCCCTGGAAATATAAGTTTAAATAAATAGCTGTTTTACTAAATTGGTCAATAGTATGTTTAAAAATATCCCATGACATATAACCTGAAGGGCGTGCCATGTATCCTCCTCCTGCAGGGCATTCAGGGCATGAAAGATTACACGTATTATTAGGTTCAACAGAAAAAAATGAAGGTAAAGCCCAGTTCAAAGGCTTTTTTTTTATTATGCTGATACGGTAGCTAAGTTCAAGTAAAAAATAATTCCAGGCGCGTGCTACTGTTACTTTTTTTATCAGATTAAAATTGTCCCATATGTTTTGCCCAACCTTCATATACGTTCAGTAATTTTTTGCACAATTTTCAGATTACTTAAAAACTGTTTGGCAATTACGCGGAAAAAAGTATACGTGGGAATGGCCAGAATCATACCCAATACTCCGGCAACAGAGCCTGCAATGAGTATAACAAGAAATATTTCCACCGGATGTGATTTCACGCTTGTGGAGTATATAAATGGTTGCAGTACAATGTTATCAATAAGATTACATACAGCAAATACGCCGACAATGGAACCCATCAAAGGCAACGTTACTTCATAAAAACTTGCATCCAGATTCGCTGAAGCTACAAAAAACGCACCCAATGTAGCACCGATCAGGGGGCCTAAGTACGGAATAATATTCATAAGCCCGCCGATAAAGCCAATAAAAAATGCATTTTTTATTCCGACAATATATCCACCTATCGTTAAAAGAGTGATCATGGAAATAACTTCCCCGACAATTCCAATGAAATAACGGCTTAATAAATACCGGGTATCTGCTATGATCTTTTTTGTTTTATCCTGATATTTATCCGGCATTAATATAAGAATTCCATTAGTAAACAAATATTTATCCTTTATAAAAAAGAAACTGATAAACAAAACAGCAAAAATTCCGATGATGATAGAGCCAGTCAAACCAATCAGTTGATTAAATAAATCGGAAAGATTCGTATAATTCAACAATGATGCCAGTTGAGCACCAATCATCTCTTCAATAGATTCTCCTTCTTCAATAAAACCTTTTTCAAGAGCCCAGTTTTGGAATTGCATTAAGGGTTCCTTCAGACTTGCCATAAGTTCTGTGACATCAATTTCAGCAAAATATGAAGCCTGATATACCAGTATCGGGACAAAAGTGTAGAAAAACGCAGCAACTAATCCGACAATAACCATCAATGTTATTAAAGCACTCAGAAAACGAGGCATTTTGAATTTACCGATATGAATTCGGTCCAGAAAATTAGCCAAAGGATGGCCAATAAAGGAAATTACTGCTGCTATCAAGATATAGGCAATAATATTAGAAAAATACCATGCAATAAATCCCAGGATCAGCAAAACCGGTATAATAAATAACCAACGACGGTAGGTAATCATATGAAATGTTTTTGTTTCGTATGCTAAGGTACATTATTTGAAATAAAAAGAAAGAAGTTCTTATCAAAAGAATGAATAAGCCATTTTGTTTCATTAGAAAACGCCCTGAAATACATGATAACCATATCACAGGATGTTTTTATAATGCAAATTATTATTGATCAATTGATAATCTTATCCCTTCAGAATGAGCAGAAAATTCCGGTGCATACATACATTGAATTGTAGTTATACCATTGGAAAAATTTCCTTTCTGGGCTACAAACAAAGAATATTCAAAAACATAAGTTCCCTCAGGCAGCCAATCGAAAAAGAAATGTGTTGCGGCATCTTTTGTGCTTTCATAATAACGAAGTCCATCCTGATATTTCATTTTGGAAAGTACGTTAAGCGGTTCCAGACCGGAAGCACGCATATCCTTAAGGTGTACAAATTCCATGTCGCGATCAGATTGTATGACTATCCTTACCATGACATGATCTCCGGGAGCCAGTTTAGCTTGACCATCAATCTTTTGAAGTTTACTACCAGTATCTGTAGTAATTTCCTTATACAATTCTTTTTTTATGGCAAGCGGTGAGTCATGACCAGTTATCTTATCAAGTTGTTCAAAGTATTGCCAGTAAACTGCTCCCCATGCGACATTCTTTCCATTATTTTCAAATTTAACAGAACTCATATCTGTACTTACATCTGTCCAAACTTTTTTGAAATATCCGGTTCCGGCTTCGGTATCTACAGTTTTATCCGTCTTTGGATCGATAATTTGATCTCCGACATAAATTTTTACCGTATTACTTTGTGTCAGTAAATCTGTACCGCGCAGGAGAAGCGCATAAATAGCATCGGATGTAGCTTTAGTGGATCCCCAGCTTTGAGTTTGTTTTTGTTTTAATAACCAAAGCTTCATTTCTTCCACGCTATTCTTATCATCCAGAATCTGGTCAAAAGCTTCAATCAGCAGTGCCTGACGTTCAACAGGAGCCTCAGACCAGTAATAACCATGGTTATTTCGCCAGTACATTCCCATTTCATCATCATACAAAGCCTTATCTTTTAATGATTCCATGATCTTCACAGCCGTCTTTTGGTCATTATTACGGTAATTGACCAATGCTATCATACCCTGCAGGAATAAGTTTTGTTTCAACCAAAAACGCTTAGATTGACCAAGATAATACTGATAAGATTTCATAGTTTCCGGTTTAATCGGAAACGCATCGAGAAAGAAAGACCTGGCATAAAGGTAGTGAATATGAAGGTCACCAAGATGATTTTTATCCAGCTTTGCTCCACGCTTTCTCAAGCGGTTGAAATCCTTTACCATTTCTTTGTCCATATAATAAACAGCATCTTTTATCATGTTTTGTATAGTACTGTTCGATTTTATGTCCGGAACATTTAATGTTGACAGGTGTCCGAATCCGGCTACGATGTGTTGAGTGATATAACGATTGGGATAATCTCCCCCAAACCACGGCCAACCACCATTGCTGAGTTGTTTATTTTGCAACTTGCGCAAGGCATTAGCCTTGTCATTGCTCATCGTGTTGAAGTCGAACAGCATGGCAATCCGGCGCTTTTGCTCTGTTTCATCACGGGCATCTAACAACCATGGTGTTTCACTGAGGATAACAGATTTTAACTCTTCATTTTTTTCAAGTTTACTCATCAAAACATCCGGTTCGATATTTTTCCAGGTATCAAATACCTGCTTGATTTTTGGCCTGGAATGAGCAATGGAAGAAGCCAGACTGTTAGCATAATAGCGACTGAAAATCTGCTCGGAGCATTCGTGTGGATAATCTGCCAGATAAGGCAGAGACTGAACGGCGTACCAGGCCGGGTTTTGAGTAACTTCCAGAGTATAGCTTTGGTGTTTGAGTGTTGTGGATGAGGCAGCATTTTTCAGTTTCTTAAATTCGAAATCTTTAGTACTGCCTGCGCGGACAGACATGGGCATAGACTCAGTCACAAGCATGCGGTTTTTGAGAACAGGAATCATATCTTCTTCTCCATCTGAATGGTCTTTTGTTTGGGCCGTTATACGCCAGGTTACCGCTGAATAGTCCTCCGGCACAATCAGTTTCCAGCTCACACTACTATTCCCATTTGCATCTGTACTAAATGGTTGTTCTATCTGCTGAATACTAAAATCAGTTGTTATATCCCGGTTGTTTTGCGCATTCATAAGTTTGACAGAGGCTGTTCCCTTTAAAGCAGCATCAGTAAGATTACTGATCTTAGCGCTTATAAAGATCGTATCCGTTTCGCGCAGGAACCTGGGCATATTGGGCATTACCATCAGGTCTTTCTGTGTTTGAACCGTTTTGGTCAACAGATCATATTTCAGGTCTTTAGTATGTGACAGGCTCATAAATTTCCAACGGGTCACCGATTCTGGAATGGTAAAATTCAACAGTATCTCGCTATCCTCATTCGTGCTCAACGTGGGATAGAAAAAAGCTGTTTCATTAAAATTTTTTCGTATGCTTTTCGCGGCCATTTCGCTGGAAGCATCTACAGCATTTTCTGCAGAAAATATCCTGTCTTCTTTTTTTTCTGCAGGTGATTCATCTTTATCGATCAGGGGAATCTCAAATTTTGCTTCTTCAACTACTACAGATTCTGAGACTCCAAATGTTTCAACACTTTGGTTACTATTAAATAACTCTAATCTCGAACCTCTTATATTCTGCCAGAGTGTTCGCTCCATAATAACATCCTGTGGAGCAGAATAATAATCGGTGTCATAGATCAGATGCCGTGCACTTTGATAATTTCTTCCCGTTTTTGTTATAGCTTTAAGAAGGGAATAATTTTTACGGAGGTATTCAAAACTCCAGTGATGAGGAACAAACTGGTCCAGTGATACATCATACATGGAAGCCAGCATTTCAGCCGCAACTTTTTCTCCTTTGGGACCTGTTAATTTAAGTTTCCAGCTTTCCTTGGCCCCCGGTTTTAGTTTATCTTTAAATGTCACAAGCTGAGTTTGCAGTTTCTTGTTGGAATATGGAACCACAATCTTATATTGTTTTCTATATACAATTCCCTCTTTAAACATCAGAATGTTAATGTAAAAGTTTCCACGCATACTTTCTTTGACCGGAATGCTGACTGTTTCTTTTTCATCCGAGAGTTTAATGTTATTTCGCTGAATTATTTTGCCGTTCATTCCGTATGCCAGGTGAAACTCCGCATTTTTAGCCGAAGATCCCAGAATAAGATTAACATTCTCACCGGGCTCTGCTTTCGTTTTATCTGTTTCTGTCCAGAAAAAAGTTCTCAGCGGCATATCATTGTCTTCCGGATCATAAAGTGTGAAATATTTTTCTTTAGTAACTAACTGATCAAAAACATCCCTGGCCTTAATAGTGATACGATAGACACCTTCTTCCCAATCTGAAGCACAATTTAATACCAGTGAATCGGCTTTGGCTGTCTTGAAATTACAACTAAATACTTCTTCATCTGTTTCCCATTTCGATTTATCCAATTCTGTTTTATACTGCTCATGGGGGAACTTACTAAGAAACTCTTTTTTATCGAAAAGAAATTTATCGGGAGTATTCCACGGTCTTTCTTTTAACAAGCGTTGGGGTTGTTCCAGACGTTCTATAGTCAGGTCTCCTTCTGCAGGTATCTCAGCACCGTCAAGATTTGTGGCTGACAATTTATATTTCATTGGTTTCTGCTGATTTACCTTGTCAGGGATGTCCACATCCAGCAATAAAGCTTTTTCACCTATATTAATCCATCGTTTGTCTAAGCGGGTTTCTCCGTTAATATCTGTAACTTCCGCTGTGATCTGATATTGATAATTGTTGACATTAAAGGAAGTGTTATAGTTATCGCCAGGTATGGCAATAAATGTAATCTCAAAATTCCCTGATTCATCCGTTGAGGTTATACCGGTCATAATAGTGATCTCTTGAGGAGGTGGAGGCGGAACAGGAACAATAAAACCATACGAATAACCTCTCATAAAATATTGGGGTTTGCGGGTAACTTCATATTTCACTTTAGCATTGCTGATATTGCTTCCGGCATAAGCTTTTGCATTTCCTTTCATGGTAACCTTGTCACCCAGGCGAAATGCTTTTCCCGCTTTTTGTAAACTAACTTCAAACCTCGGTCTTTTATACTCTTCCATCCTGATCGTGGTAGAACCATATGTTGATTTCAAAATAAACCGGCCAGTTAAGCCTGAAGAAGGCAATGTGAATGAGCCATCAAACGAACCGTATTCATTTGTTGTAAACTCACTTGTTTTGATTGTTTCCCTGTTTGGATCAATAAGTTCAATTTTTGTATTCATACCAGGCCTGATACTGGTTTTCTTGTTCCTTGTTTTGAGTACAATTCCTTTAAAATAAACCGTTTGCCCGGGTCTGTATATCCTTCTGTCCGTATATATCTCTGTTTTAGTTTTCTCCTTTTCATTAGCCTGAGAATCATACCGGCCAAGGTATATGGGGTCAGTCAGTATATAAAAATCATTGCCTTTTTGCACCTGCAGGTAATAGCGACTGTATGAGTACTCTATTCCGGTGAGTTTGAAAAATCCATCATTATCTGACCGGACAGTCTCAACCAAAGTCTTTTTGTATTTTTCATCCCTGTATTCATAATTAATTTTAAAACATTTCACAATTGCATCATTTATAGTCTTTCCTGATTTTCGATCAAAGACATAACCTTCGTTGAAATTCGTTTTCACATTGCGCATAAATAGATTCAGGTTCGAAGCGTAGAAATCAGTGTATTCAACAATATCTGCGGTATTTACAAGCTTTTTTTCAGTGGAAACAGCAAGGACATAATAGCCTTTTCCAAGTGGAGGAATTTCTGTTTCCAAACGATGCATTTGCATATCTTCATCATCCGGAAGGTTAAGGCTCCAGGATTTATATGGAGACATCTGTTTTAGCTTTTGTAATGATTTTTTTCTGTCCCGTAAAAAGCTCCATTCAAGATAGGCATCATTGTTTAATTTATAAAGCGTAAAATGGAGATTTTGCACATTTTTGTATTCTACGAGCGCAAGTGAAGATTTTTGAGGAATCACTGCCGGCTCCATTTGTAAATTGATCTCCTTTGAAAGTATTCTGGATTTCAATGCTTTGCAGTGCTCTGCTCCTATTGATCCCGGATAAGCTTTAATTGCGGCATTACATAACTTAAGCGCTTTGGCTATATCCATTTTATGATCATCACCCTGGAGTGGATCATATTTTTGTCCTATCAAATACCAATGTTCTGCCAGCTTATATTGAATCCGGGTTGATACAGGATGACTGGCGTTTGATTCCAGCAGGTTCTCCAAAGCAAAACGGTAAAGTTCTGATGCATCACTACGCTGACTTCGGTTTTTTACAAATTCCAGACGCTGAATATCAAACATGATTCTGGTAAAAGGGTCTTTATCATCCTTATGTAAACGGAATAACTTTTGAAAAAGATCAATGGCCAGAGCGTTAAAATCGTGATTATTTGTGTTAACTGATACGGCGAGGAAAGACTGATCGATTTTAAAATAACGAGCATCATTAAATTTATTTTTCGTGCCGGCTTTAAGCAGGTTTATATCTTCTTCAGCATAATATTCAATTGCTGAAGTGGCCAGTAAATCATACACAGTTTTTAAATATTCGGATTCCTGATCCTGTAAAATAACATTGTATTTTATTAACGGTATCCCGGATAATAGTTCAATATTTTTTACAGATAATTGATAATGCCTGGTAATTTCTTTAGCAAATCGTTTTGTTGTCCATTGTTTTATGTCTTGCGTAGTGTCAATCAATAATTCTGTTCTGTTATTAATCCGGTAATAATTCCTTTCTTTATACATTTCATATGTGCCTGCTAAAAATGAATGTAGTAGAGCTTTGGCCACATTATCTTCTGTCAGATCAAAAGCATTACGTATAATGTTAGTGGCTTTACTGAACGATTCTTCAGTATATCGATGTTTCAGTTTTACTTCATAGATAACCGATTTTATGAATTGTGGCTGATTATCTGTTTCCAAAGAAAGTTTCCGTGCCTGCATTACATATTTTATAGCAGCTTTCGGTTTTCCTTGTTGTGAAATATTGTCAACTTTTTGCCATATCTCGTTAAAGGAAGTATCCCGGGTTTGATTTTGAGAAGATAAATTAAACGGAATAATTACCAATACCATCATGATGCTGACAATGGTTATGGTCAGTTTTTTTTGGGTGAACATAAGTCAGGTTTTATAATGAGAAACTTTTTCTAAAATACAAAATCAGTCGTTCCAGCGGATTATTGAAGAGAAATAGTTGCGCAGGTTTTCATATTCCAGCAATTCCAACCTGATTGAACCAACTTTCAATTCACTTTCTCCATAAAGCGGGATTCTGTTTTTATCATCTGTAACAAAAAGCACCATAGGGTCTTCTTCATTAAAAACACCTTCCATTTTTAGCAAAGGAATGATCTTAATGCATCGGAATTTTCCGAGGTCAGTATCAATATTCTCTTTACCTGCATATTTCAGCCGGGCTGTGTAGCTTGTGTCATCCACTACAAAATCCACGCTAAAGATATCGCCTTCTTTTGCGTTATTATAATCCAGTGTCCTCGCATAATAAATCAGCGAGACCAGGTCCTGGGGATATTTTGTAGTCTCCAGGGTTTTTCTTTTCCCGCTTTTATTATTTTTGAAATAGGCTACAGATTTTCTTTGATCAAAATAAGTATCATGGTTAATGATGTATCCACCTTCGTTTACACGACGGATAAATTTCCATGGTGCAAGCGTTTGTTGATCTATATATGTTTCATAGTGATCATCCACATTGTAAAACCAACCTAAGGCAGTACTGGTTTTCCCTTTTCCAACAACGTGCATCGTTTCACGTTCATATAACTCTTTTGCTTCATCCTGAATCTTAAGTGTAGCATAACCGGCTGATATTTTTCCAGTCACAAAGGAATGAAAGTATATACGGTATTTCAGATACTCCCCGGTTTGGAAGGCGCGGTTCGGCTTATGCCGCAATTCTTCCTGCGCATTCAAATTGCATGGTAGTGATATAATCAATCCGAAAATAACTAATACAAGATAGAAAAACTTTATGCTATGCTTAATCATAATAAACAGTATTTAAATTTTGAAATGATAAACCAAAATCCGGGCCAAAAAACAGCGTTATCCCTAACACTGTTTTTCTTCTTTATTTTGCTACTACCACATTTACTATTCTTTTCGGAACAACAATAACCTTTTGGGGAGGTTGATTACCCAGGTATTTTGCAGAACGCTCATCTTCAAGTACTGCCTTTTCAATTTTATCTTTCGACATATCAAGCGGCAGTTTAATCTTAAATCTCATCTTACCATTGAATGAAACCGGATACTCAAAACTTGACTCCTTGATATATTCTTCTTTGAATTCCGGAAACTCTGCAAATGCAATACTTTCATCGTTTCCAAGTAAACTCCATAATTCTTCGGTAATATGAGGAGCAAAAGGAGAAAAAAGTATAGTCAGTGGTTCCAGTATTTCTTTTTTGTTTGTTTTAAGATCAGTAAGTTCGTTAACACATATCATATACTGGCTGACAGAAGTATTGAATGAAAGCTTGTCAATATCTTCTTTTACTTTTTTTATTGTTTGATGTAAAACTTTCAGTTCTTTATTATTTGGTTTTTCATCAGCCACATGAAAATTACCATTTTCATCATGAAATAAGCGCCAGAATTTTCGGATAAACCGTGAAACCCCTTCTATTCCCTGAGTATCCCAGGGTTTGTGGCTTTCAATCGGACCCAGAAACATTTCATACAAACGGAATGTGTCTGCTCCGTATTCCTTGATGAGATCGTCCGGATTCTGAACGTTATATTTGGATTTACTCATCTTTTCAATCTCCCAGCCACACACATATTTCCCATTATCTTCCGTGATAAATTCAGCGTTTTTGTATTCCGGCATCCAATTCCTGAAAGCATCAATATCAAGGATGTCATTGTGGACCAGATTGATATCCACATGGATCCGTTGTGTTTTATATTCTTTGCGTTTATGATAAGAAACAAATTTATTTTCGCCAACTACTCGATATACAAAGTTAGAACGCCCCTGAATTTTTCCCTGATTTATCAGTCGTTTAAAAGGTTCTTCTTCAACTGTCATGCCTGTATCAAAAAGAAATAATGCCCAGAATCTTGCGTAAATAAGATGTCCGGTAGCATGTTCATCACCACCAAGATACAGGTCCACATCTCTCCAGTATTGATTTGCTAGTTTAGAAAAATACTCTTTATCATTATGAGGATCCATGTAACGATAATAGTATCCACTAGACCCGGCGAAACCAGGCATCGTATTTGTTTCAAGAGGATATCCGTCTTCTGTGAACCAGTTTTTAGCCCGGGCCAAAGGAGGTTCACCTTTTTCAGTGGGTTTGTATTCATCCACATCAGGAAGTTCAAGCGGTAGTTTTTCTACTTCAAGCGGATAAGGCACACCGTTTTTATAATAAATAGGGAAAGGTTCTCCCCAGTATCGTTGTCTGCTAAATATGGCATCTCGTAAACGATAATTCACGGTTCCATAACCAACTTCCTTTTCTTCAAGTTTTTTTATGGTTGCTTGAATAGCATCAGCTACTTCCAGCCCATTAATAAAATCAGAATTCATCATAATGCCATCCATTGCATCATAGGATTCTTTCCAGTCTTCAGTACTGATAATTTCTTCATTCTTTTGTTTAACAACCTGAATAATGGGTAGGTTAAAGTTTTTTGCAAATGCAAAGTCGCGGCTGTCGTGTGCGGGTACGGCCATGATAGCTCCGGTACCGTAACCACTCAACACATAATCAGCAATCCAGATTGGCATTTCTTCACCATTTAATGGATTGATACCATAAGAACCTGTGAAAACACCACTTACTTCTTTTACTTCAGCAAGGCGATCTCTTTCACTGCGGTTTTTAGCCCATGTGACATATTTTTCCACTTCAGCTTTTTGTTCCTCTGTCGTAAGTTCACTGACCAATTCATGTTCAGGCGCCAAAACCATATAGGTTGATCCGAAAAGTGTATCCGGACGTGTTGTGAAAACCTCTATGGCTTTATCATGGTCTTTTACCGGGAAATAAACTGCTGCACCTTCAGAACGACCGATCCAGTTCCGCTGTATTTCTTTTATCGATTCAGACCAGTTAAGGTGATCCAGATTGTCCAGTAATCTTTGAGCATAAGCACTAATACGCAAAGACCATTGTTTCATTTTCTTTCGTTCAACCGGATGACCGCCTCGTTCTGAAAAGCCTTCCTTCACTTCATCATTAGCCAAAACTGTTCCAAGAGCAGGGCACCAGTTTACCATCGTTTCAGAAAGATATGCCAGACGGTAATTCATTAACATTTCCTGTTGCCTTTCTTCCGGCCAGCTTTTCCATTCTTCATCAGTAAATGGCTCATGTTCATCATTTGCTGCAGACACACCCGAACTACCGAATTCATTAAAAAATTTAATCAGTTCACTTACAGGTCGTGCTTTATTCTGTGTTTTGTCAAACCAATGCTCAAACAGACGGATGAAAGTCCATTGCGTCCATTTATAATATTTCGGGTCACAGGTTTGTACTTCTCGCTCCCAATCAAATGAAAAGCCGATTTGGTCCAATTGCTCGCGGTAGCGTTTGATATTCTTTTCTGTTGTTACCGCTGGATGTGTTCCGGTTTGAATCGCATACTGTTCAGCCGGGAGCCCGTATGCATCAAATCCCATCGGATGAAGGACATTATAGCCTTCATTTCTTTTATAACGGGCCACAATATCTGATGCGATATATCCCAGCGGATGGCCTACATGTAATCCTGCACCTGACGGATATGGAAACATATCCAACACATAATACTTTGGTCTGGAAGAATTATTCTCCGCTTTGAATGTTTTATTCTTAGCCCAGTATGCCTGCCATTTCTTTTCAACTGCTCTGAAGTTATATTCCATGATAATCGATTATTTTCAAACCTTAAATTTATTTGTTTGCGAATTTATGAAAACTCCACTAAACAATGATTAACTATAATTAACAATCTTTGGAAAAGCAAAAATAATATCTACTATGACGCCCATAAAAAATTATTATCTTAGCCCTTTTAAAACTGTTATGGCAAAAAAAGAAGAAAAATTTAACAAACGCCGGTTAACGACCTCTGTCTTAACTACAGTATTGAGCATCGCTCTGGTTCTATATATGCTTGGCCTGGTTGGAATGATCTTGTTAAATGCCAGGAAGCTTTCAGATTATGTGAAAGAGAATATTACCTTATCTGTTATTATGAAGGATGATATCAGTGAAGCGGATATCATCCTGCTGAGAAAATCAATAGATTCCGAGCCATACCGGAAAACGACAAAATATATCACAAAAGAAGAAGCTGCAAAAGCACTGGAAG
>JAIPAE010000004.1 GCA_021740245.1 Bacteroidales bacterium
GTCTATAATGTCCGATTTCTGCGTTACGCTCGTTTTTTATCACAGTCATTTACAAAAGTAAACTCCTGATGATAAAAAACTTCGCAAGCCTTGAACTCGAACATTATAAACCAGACACTGACTTTATTGACAGACTCTAATTAGAGCCTGCTGAAAAATATGTAATAATCTTATTTTTAATGCTATGCGTAGGTCAAAAGTTTATAAAAATGCATGATTCCGGTGTGCATTTTGCAAAAAACCCTTGCATTTCTTAAGAACAATATTTCGTTAGCCAGTCGCACATTATCTAATGCGTCAGAAGTGACGAGTTGTGAGTAATGCGTCTTGTATGATCTCTGCAAAATGGCTAACTTTTTTAATTTGATTTTGAAAAATCACTCATTTTTTCTATCTTTATGCATAGAAAGTTACCCCCTATAAAGTAGTGAGAGTTTTACCCTATCCCTTGAATAAAGGGAAAAGTTACATTGAATAAATTCATCTGGCAAATAAAATTTTGCCATGATGGTTTGTATTAATCTGTTATTCTGTCAAATATAATCTGTCAAACAATTAAAATATGATATATTGTATTGAGTCATCAAAGCCAGGTTATACTAAAGTTATTAAAACTACAGTATTTATAAGCTTTGCCCTTTTGATCGCATGCCTGAAAAGTCCTGTCTATAGTCAAAACAGCACAATTCTTAAATACACATTTACGAATGAGGTAGCGACACCTGAAAATATTCATGAAAACCTAACTGCCTCTGGTCTCCAAATAAGTTCAGGTAATTTACTATTTGGAAACACCCATTCTTCATACTGGCAAAATGTACCATATGCTGAAGGGAATAGTGGATGGGATGAAAACACCAATATATTATCAAATGGAAAGTATTTTTATTTCAATATAGATGCGGCCATACAAAAGAAGTTTTCTATTACAGGTATCAGTTTTGAATATCGTGCTACAGGATCAGGGCCTTCTGCTTTCACACTCTTAATTGATACTTTGGTTATAGATACTTTGGATATTCCGGAAGATAATACTATACTTTATGACACGACTTTTGCAGTACAAGACAGTACAGCTATAGCTTTACAAGGCTTAACCAGCACTCAGGTAAAAATTATCGGCTGGGACAACAATTCACGAAGCACCAGCGGTGGCGGAGATTTCCGCATCGACAGTGTTGCCGTTAAAGGAGAAGTTGGGAATCAGCCTTTTGTGATTGATTTTGATACAGACAGAAAGTGGACAGAAGGAACTTCAGGATTAACCAGTTACGCAACAGACCATGAATATGAAGACCTGGGTATTGTTTTCACCGGCGGAGAGGCTTTAAGAAACGGAACTGCTAATCAGGATAATTTCCCAGGTGCATTAAATGAATATTCCTGGCGTCTGAAAAATAATGCTAATGTGGAATGGACAGCTACATTGAACCGAAAAGGAACGCTATATGGGTTTGGACTAAAAATACGCCGCTGGGATTCTTCTCCTTCTCCTGACTTTGATATAGAATACTCTATGGACGGCGGAAATAGTTACACCATAGTTCAGACAAACGATAATTTGTCATTAGATAATTCCAGTGACTGGCAATTATTTAAATATGAGTTTAATCCTGCTATAAATGTTGACAGTTCAGATTTTAAAATCAGGATTAAATCAAATGGCACCACCGAAAGAATTATGGTCGATGAATTTGAATATACTTTTGTAAGCACTGATCCTGAGGGCTTGAATATCACAGAAGCCAACCAGTTGTTTACAATAAACTTTGATGATTCGCTAACTGGAATCAACCAGGGGCAATTCCAGGGTTATGGCTTTTCACCGGCGCCCGCATCGGGCGAATTGGACAGCAAAGCATGGAAAATCAGAGGGCTCGATGGTGCCGGCTCAGTATTTAAAGACTTCAAAACAAAAGATGCCTTTGCAAAAGAAATTTCAACGGGTGGAGAAATAAGCGGAGGTATCTATGCTTTTGAAGTAGATAGCGGTAACTATGCCTTTGGTGTCCAACCTACCGGTGATCTTTTCACACCCGGTGATGTTATATTAAAGATTTTGAATAATACAGACCAAACTATCAATGAAGTATCTCTTGCCTATAGTATATATGTGTACAATGATCAAAACAGGAGCAATAAGGTTCATCTGAGTTATTCCGAAGATGATGTTTCTTATACGGATGTCTCAGCATTGACCTTCTACTCAACAGAAAATACTTCCTCAACCCCTCAGTGGAAAAAAAGTAAACGATACGCAGGTATTTCGGGTTTAACTATTAATGATGGTGATCCTTTTTATTTGAAATGGACATTGAACGATGCAAATGGAAGCGGTTCCAGAGATGAATTTGCGTTGGATGATATTGCTCTGGTCGCTAAGCCGATTAATAAATCTCCAAACCTGACGGGCACATTCCAAAATATTGCTATTGAGGGAGAAAAAGAAATCCAGGGTGATTTTATTGTGGAAGATACGCTTATCTTGTCGAATTCCATTCTGAGAACCAACAACCATAAAATTGTATTTGATAAAGGTGCTGTTGCCCAGGGCCATGATATTAATAATTTTATTGAGGGTAATATACAAATGATTGGTAATGGAATCTGTGAGTTGCCAGCCGGATTTACTAATGGTTCAGAAAAACATTATGGCAAAGTGAAAATAGATAACAGCAGTGGAAACAGTACAGATAAGTTTACAATTAAATATGCATACAATCCGCCGTCAGATACCAGCAGTTTCAGCTCCACAATGGAAACAGTCAGCAAAGTTGAATACTGGACTATTAACAGAGATGCAGGAGCTTCAAATCCGGATATTACATTATATTGGAATGATAATGATGATGGTCTGAGCGGTATTAATAATCCTTCAAATATTGTAATTGCCCATTGGAATAATTCGAATAACGAATGGGAAAACATAGGTCAGGATGCAACAAACGGTAATGGAAACAATGGATCGGTAACTGTTTACGATGTCAGTAATTTTTCAGATTTTACATTTGGGTCAACAGATGAAACAAATGATCCTCTGCCTGTAGAACTATTATCATTTGAAGGGAAAGCTTTTGATAACTACAACCTACTGAAGTGGAAAACAGCTTCGCAGGCAAGCAACGACTATTTTACCGTGGAAAGGTCTTTTGATGATGATTTTTTTGAAACTCTTGTTATCATTGATGGTGCAGGCCACTCAAATCAAATTTTAAATTATCAGGTAAAAGATAATCAACCTGAAAAAGAGATCACTTACTATCGCTTAAAACAAACCGACTTTAACGGAAATTATTCTTACAGTAACGTTATTGCTGTTCAGCGAAAAAACGAAAAAGAACTATCAGTAAAAGTTCACCGGGACCATCAAAAAGTAAGTATTCTCCTTGATAATCTGGGAAATGCACCTGTAAAAATTGATTTATTTGACATACAGGGAAAACGAATGATTGGAAAAACCATCATACCATCTGACGATCAGGCAAATATCGATTTTGTTTCTATTGCATTATCAGGGTTATTTTTATTGCGGGTTACCCAACAAGACAAAGTAGTTTCCCAAAAAATATTTTTTGACTTTTAAACAACATTTTATGAGCTAAACACTTCTTAACATTATTCACCGGGTTTGATTCAATGGCTGGAACTACAACAGACTCAAGTTCATTTATTTTAAAAATCAACACATCCGGTGATACTATGTGGTTAAAAAGAAGAACGCACTCTGTTTATCCGGTATTTTGCAGAAAAGTTATGGAAGACAAGTCAGAGAATTTGATTACAACAGGCTCATTGAAAATTTTGCAATCGAATAAATGCTGTACATCCTCAATGCTTAAAACAGACAGTGAGTGAAATACAAACCTGCGGACAAATTAATATTTATCCAAATCCCTTTTCTTCACAGGCAACATTATCAATAACGGAATATCTGAAGGATGCCAGGCTTACTAACTATAACTTTTCCGGACAAGAAGTAAGACAGGTAAAACATATTAACGGACATAATGTAACCATAACACAAGATGCTTTTCTTTACATTGTCAGTTCATGGAAAATATCTTCCAGGCTTTGGTCTTTTTTCTGCATAGACAAAACCTTCAGCTTATTATCAACAGCAAACTGGAAAATATCTGAACGCACATCTTTCTCGCTCTCGGCAATGATCTGCCAGGTATTAACTTCCAACTGTTCTGCTGAGCTAATCCCATCAATTTTCAACAGCAGGTGTTTATCTGCGGGTTTATCAAATTCCACAATAACAACGGCAGCTTTTTTATTAAGCATATGCAATTCTCCTGTGGAATCATCAGCCACAATTTTACCTTTATGAATAATAATCGCCCGGTCGCAGACAGCTTCAACTTCCTGCATGATATGCGTGGAAAGGATCACAGTTTTATCCTTTCCGATATTTTTTATCATTTTTCGAATGTCAACCAATTGGTTCGGGTCAAGCCCGGAAGTTGGCTCATCCAGTATCAAAACCTGAGGATCATGAATTAACGCTTGTGCAATACCAACACGTTGGCGGTATCCTTTGGAAAGCTGACCGATCTTTTTATGGCTCTCTGCTCTCAAACCCGTTAGGTCAATAATTTCCTCTATTCTTGATTTTTTATTTCCAAGGTTATGAATACCGGCAAAAAACTCCAGGTTTTCTCTGACATACATATCAGTGTAGACCGGATTGTTTTCCGGTAAATATCCTACTTGCTTTCTAACTTCCTGCTCCTGATCAAAGATATTATATCCGTTTACTTCTGCATTTCCTTCTGAAGGCGGTATAAAACAAGTTAATATTTTCATCATAGTTGACTTACCGGCACCATTCGGACCTAACAGACCTACAACTTCACCTTTTGAAATAGAAAATGAAACCTCATCAAGAGCTTTCTGTTCTCCGTATAATTTTGTGACTCCCTGTACTTTTATTGACATAACTTTGCATATTAAGTGAAGCAAAATTAATCATTTCTCAGGAGTTGGTCATATCCCATTGTTTTATTTCTTCTACTTAAAACAATAATGTGGAAAACAATCACTACATGCAATCCTGCACCCACAGCGAAAAGCCACCAATTGAACTGATCCGGGAAATAATTTGAAGCAAAATCCAACAATTTATCATGATCGGCTTTCCCCAACAGATCACCAAATGTAAATTTTTGCAGCATGTAATTCACATAATCTTCCATGTAGGAAACCATTACAATGACAGCCCCGATAATTAATATAAGCCAGTGATATCCTTTTGTAACAAGATTTTGTTTTTTATGTGAAAAATAAATAAAAACCATAGCAAGAAAAACCATAATCAACGAATTAATTACGGGCGCTAAAACCGGTCCTACCCAGGAAAAAGGCAGCAGGAATAGAATATCCCATGTTAGTAGTGATTCTGGCCATCCCAGGAAAACATACAGAAAAACATAATAAAAGATGTCCCAAATGGCAAAAGAATAGAGGAACCAGGCAAATCGTTCGCGAGCCGTTTTACCTGCAATAACAGCAACACTTAATAGCAAAAACAACGTAGCCAGCTCTCTGAACAATTCTACATTCACAATTTTAATACTAATTAACTGA
This sequence comes from Bacteroidales bacterium, assembly GCA_021740245.1. Classification (GTDB taxonomy): domain Bacteria; phylum Bacteroidota; class Bacteroidia; order Bacteroidales; family PWNQ01; genus PWNQ01. The sequence goes on from JAIPAE010000004.1 coordinate 5,590, forward strand.
AGTGGGAAATCAAACCCTTCAGGATAATATAACTCCCTGAGGTAAATAACAATAGCTGTTTCCACCATGGCAAAAGCAATGCCGAAAACTGTAATCCAAAATAGAACTTTATACGGAAATTGTTTCATAATGAAATTATATATGGGTAAAACACTAAAACACCTAATATGATGGCAATAATACTGCAAAACAAAACAAGCCCTGCGGCCATATCCTTTATTCTGCCTGCATTAACATCATGTGCAGGATGTAAAAAATCAATAATATGTTCAACTACAGAATTAATAATTTCTGCTAAAAAAACAATAGCTATAGCAACCATTAACACGCACCACTCCCACCGATTAATATCAAAAAAAAAGGCAAAAGCAATAACAATTATGGCTGCACCAAGGTGATATAATGCATGCAGTTCTGATAAAAAAAACTTCTTTAATCCTGCTATAGCATAACTAAGGCTCTTAATAAAATTCTTTTTTTGCATGGAACGTGATTTAGAGTGTGTGAAAATATAAATTTGAACTGTAAAAGTAAAGGGCTGATTTTGTCAACATTTTGTTGTTGGTAAATTTGTTAAATAAAAAAATATGTTCTACTTTTGCAGCCCCTTTGAGGAAAGATAATTTTTTTGCAAAAAATTAAGATGATAATGGATACATTAAGCTACAAAACAAAATCTGCAAACAAAGAAACAGTAGAGAAAAACTGGGTGTTGATTGATGCAGAAGAACAAGTATTAGGCAGGCTGGCATCAAAAGTCGCCTACATACTTAGAGGAAAACACAAGCCGGATTATACGCCTCACGTGGATTGCGGCGATAATGTGGTGATTATTAATGCTGAAAAAATACAACTCAGCGGTTCCAAAATGACGGATAAGAAGTACATTCGTCATACGGGTTATCCGGGTGGACAGCGTATTACCACACCACAGGAATTACTCAAAAAACATCCTGAGCGCATTGTTGAGAAAGCAGTAAAAGGCATGTTGCCCAAAAATCGTCTGGGCAGAGACCTTTACCGCAATCTTTTTGTATATGCTGGAGAGGAATATTCACATGAAGCACAAAAGCCAAAAAAAATAGATTTAAATTCAATTAAATAAACATGGAAGTAATTAACAAAATCGGAAGACGGAAAAAAGCGGTTGCCCGTGTTTACCTTTCTGCCGGCAGTGGCAAAGCTACGGTTAACGGACGTGAAGCAAAAGATTATTTTCCCGATGCAACGTTGCAGTATTTACTGGACCAACCTTTCAATATTGTTGAAGAAGCAGGTAAATATGATGTTAAAGCTAATCTGCGGGGGGGAGGCCCTAAAGGACAAGCTGAAGCTTTAAGGCTGGCTATTTCGCGTGCACTCGTGGAAGTTAATCCCGATCATCGGCCACCTCTAAAAGCTGAAGGATTGCTTGAACGTGACTCACGTATGGTAGAAAGAAAGAAACCGGGTCAGAAAAAAGCCCGTAAGAAATTCCAATTCTCTAAACGTTAATCCACTGCTTGACCGGTGTAAAATATCGTTTAGTATCTAAATTGTCAGGACCGCAAATTGCGCTACCTGATGGTTGATAAATCAGAATGTAAACGTAAAATAAAAAATTGATGGAAGAAAAAGTATCAAGAATATCATTTGAAGACTTACTGGATGCTGGTGTGCACTTCGGACACCTCAAGCGTAAGTGGAACCCAAACATGGCTCCTTACATTTTTATGGAGCGTAAAGGTATCCATATCATCGACCTTTACAAAACACAGGCAAAAATAAATGAAGCCGCAAGTGCCCTGAAACAAATAGCAAAATCGGGGAAACAGATTTTGTTTGTAGCCACTAAAAAACAGGCTCAGGACATTATAGCAACCAAAGTGCAGCGAGTAAACATGCCTTATGTTACCGAACGGTGGCCCGGTGGTATGTTAACGAACTTTGGGACAATCCGACGGACAATTCGTAAGATGAAAGGTATGGAAAAGCTGATGAATGATAATGCTTTCCAAAAACTCTCCAAAAGAGAACGCCTTCAAATCGGCCGTGAAAAAGCAAAAATGGAAAAACAATTTGGTAGTATTGCCGATATGAACAGGCTGCCACATGCCGTTTTTGTTGTTGACATCATCAAAGAATACATTGCGGTTCGCGAAGCCCAGAAACTGGATATTACCACATTCGCAATGGTAGATACCAACTCCAACCCGGAAGAGGTAGATTTTCCGATTCCGGCTAATGATGATGCCTCCAAATCCATTGACCTGGTCATGGAAATAATGATAAAAGCTGTTGAAGAAGGGCTTGCCGAACGTAAAATGGAACGTGAAAAGGCCAAGGAAGAAAAAGAAAAGAAAGAAAAACAGAAAAAAGAACAAAAAGCTGCTGCTAAGAAAGCTGAAGAAGCCAAAGAACAGGAAGAAGCTGAAGCTGCAAAACCAGACGAAGAGCAGAAAGAAGCTGATAAACAAAATTAATTAATTACGGATTTGAATAAACATAAAAAAATGGCTAAAATAACTGCTGCTGAAGTAAATAAGCTTAGAAAAGCTACAGGTGCCGGTATGATGGACTGTAAAAAGGCACTACAGGAAAGTAACGGCGATTATGATGCTGCACTTGACTACCTTCGTAAAAAAGGACAAAAAGTTGCTAATAAACGTGCTGACCGTGAAGTGAATGAAGGTGTAGTGATCGCAAAAAAAAATCAGGACGCTACATTCGCTGCTATTTTGATGCTCAACTGCGAAACGGACTTCGTAGCTAAAAATGAAGATTTTCAAAAGTTTGCACATTCACTCGTAGATAAAGCTATTGAAATCAACGCAAAATCCATAGATGAAATTAAAAACGCTGAATTTGATGGTACAAAAGCTGATGATCTGCTAACTGATTTGATTGGTAAGATTGGCGAAAAACTTCAAATTTCTGATTACGGATATATTGAGGGTCCTGTCGTTTTTGCCTATAATCACCTGGGTAATAAACTTGGTTCCATTATGGCTTTCAATAAGAAAGATTTTGAAGGTGTTGATGAAGCGGGTAAACAAGTCAATATGCAGATTGCCGCAATGAGCCCCGTTTCTCTGGACAAAGACAATGTTCCTCAAGATGTTATTGATCACGAATTGGAATTGGGCAGAGAACAGGCCCGTCAGGAAGGGAAACCGGACCATCTGATCGAAAAAATCGCTGAAGGAAAGCTCAATAAATTCTATAAAGAAAGTACATTGTTGAACCAGGAGTTCGTCCGCGATAGCAAGAAAACAGTACGTCAATATTTATCAGGACTTGATAAAGACTTAACTGTTAGTGAATTTAAACGCCTTTCTTTAGTTTAAGACATCGTTTTTACTACAAGAATATGAAAGCACTGTTTAGTTGACAGTGCTTTTTTTTATAATTTTATGCCAAACTTCAACTTATGCTTAAATATAAAAGAATTTTACTCAAGCTCAGCGGCGAAGCTTTAATGGGTTCTCAGTCATACGGAATTGATCCGCAGCGTTTGGAAGACTATACCAAAGAGGTGAAAACTGCTTTTGAAGCCGGCACAGAGATAGCCATCGTGATCGGTGGTGGAAATATTTATCGTGGCTTGCAGGGAGTCAACCAGGGAATGGACCGTGTGCAGGGCGATTATATGGGCATGCTGGCTACGGTAATCAACAGTATGGCCTTACAGTCTGTCTTTGAAACACATGGTATAAAAACACAACTTTTGTCCGGCATGAATGTGCATCCTGTGACCTTGCCCATGAGCAAAAGAAATGCTCTGGAAGCATTTGTCGAAAAGCGGGTTGTGATTATTGCCGGGGGCACCGGAAATCCTTTCTTCACAACCGATACGGCAGCAGCATTAAGAGCCGTAGAAACCGAAGCCAATGCCATTTTCAAGGGAACCCGCGTGGATGGCATTTATTCAGATGATCCAGAGAAAAATCCTGAGGCAGAAAAATATAAGCAAATATCCTTTGAAGAAGCTTATCGCAAAAACCTCAAGGTGATGGACCGCACTGCTTTTACACTCTGTTGGGAAAATAAATTGCCCATTGTAGTCTTTGACATGAACGAAAAGGGAAACCTCTTAAAAGAAATTAAGGGAATACAAACCGGAACAGTTGTTAATGATTAATTAATTCGACGGAAACGCGTGTTCTGTGTTGTAGTAATCAATACCCATAATTTCCAGAATTCTAAAAGCTTTAGCTTCATCTTTTAATGAAATCTCTTGCTTCCATTTGTTGGCCAGCTTTTTATGTTTTCCTTCCAATATTTGATTTCTGGTTTCAGAAGTACTGTGAACAATACCATGAGATGGTTTACTGACCTTCTTCATCATTGAATTGTTATAAGTGAGGTTGCAATGACTACTTATCTTTCTTAAGCTTTTCTCAGGATAAGTAATTAATTCTTCAAAACTGATTAACAAAATATTATCTGGGAGTTGATTATTCTTTGCTTTGTATAATACTATATAATTTTCCAATGCCCAGGATAATACAAATTTTTCCAGTTGACTTCCTTCCTGAATTATTTGATTTGCTTTTTCAACAGCTTTGGAATCTAGTAATTGCCGAATCTTTTTACTATTCAGAAATAGTGATGCATAAGTATCCCATTGATTACGCATACGTGAAATACTGTGTGATAATGGATGTCGAATCAGATACACCCCTTTTGCCGGAATCTCTGCCATAATTTCAATGAACAAATAAGTCAATTTATGAATCTTAAAAATAGTCCGGTTTGTGCTGAATCTGTGGTCATTCCCTGGAAAATCGCTCCAGTAAAAGCTGTTCCAGGTTTTTCCCTTCGATAAATCATGCAAATAGCTTATAACCTTATAGAAGTCGTTAGGGAGCAAATCGAGATATCGATCTGCCAAGAAATCTGCTTCAAAATATTTAAGAAGAATTTTTTTATTTTCAGAATGTAATGCAAATGGTTCGCTGCAAAGCTTACTTTTTCTGTCTGTATTTAATATTTCAGCTAATAAAGTGGTCCCTGACCGACCCAAACCAAATATGAAAATATCATCGTCTTTTTTCCGATGCTGATGAAATTGTTTTAAAGTATTTTTTATGAATGGCTTCATGAAAAACTCTTCAGCTATTAATAATTGAAAGTTAAAAGTAATAAAAAAAACAGATTTCCTATACTATTAAACGTGTAAATAATTTAATAAGAGCAAGACAAAGAAACCGGCCATTACTAACTCTTACCAGTTCACAAGGGTAAACACTTTAACCATCTCAGCTTTATCTTGACCATAAGGAAGAATTGTAAATTTTCCGTCCGGAGCTATTAGAAAAGTAGTAGGGTAAGAATAAATGCCTAATTTATTGTTTTCATTTTTTGTAATTTCAATGACTGGGAAGGAATAATTACGTTTATTCATAAACTCCTGTAAATTTTTGGAATTATAACTGAAGGTGAGGAACTTTATCGGCCTATCCGGCATTTTTTCAAAATGACGGTGCATTTCAATCAAATCAGGCATTTCCTGCAAACAACTTGCACACCATGTTCCCCAAACATCTATCAGCAACCATTGATCTTCATTCGTTAATGAATCTATCCAGTTTGCAATTCTTTCCGGCGCCTTAAATGTACTCCATCCCTTATGTGAATAATTGTACCAGAATGATTGAAAATCCATTGAATCCGGAAATATATCTTTTAAATCATCCAGATTATTCAGTGTAGGTTTCATAGAAACCAGATCAGCAGTAAACTTTAAATTTTGAATTGATTTTTCGTTCTCTAACAGGTTTTTTACGTGTTTCTGTTTTAAGTCAAATGCATCATCAAGTCCGGTTTCATTATTATTTGCAAACGGAAACACTGTAATATTCCGCAAGTCATCAGGCGTTATTTGTACTTCCAGAACTTTGCGTGAGCCTGCTTCATCCAGTTTATATAATTCATTGTATAGCACCAGATCAAGATATTTTTTAAGCGATATTGCTTTGTCCTTTCTATAATTCTTATTAATTGTGTTAATCTGAAGTAACTGCTTTAGTATTTTTTCCTTTATCGATGGTTTCAGCTTCAGCTTTTTAACAAAATGAATATAAGCCGCTGTATATGCAAGCGGAGCATAGATTGACGAAGATTTACCCTTCAATAATGAATCCCTGAATAAAAGAAATTTAGACTGCAGTTTTGGTTGATCTTTCGTGTAGTAGCATTCCGTATAAAAATGCAATGGATAAATAATATTTGCTGATTCCACACTACTTTCAGCATATTTCTGAAGAAATTCTCTTTCTTTATTATTGTGCAGTGATTTTGTTACATATAAAGAAAATAGATTATTGAACCAATATGGTGATACCTCATAGATTTTATCAAAGTGTTTAACAGCTTTTTCAAAATCACCATTGATAAACGTTTCTCTGGCATCGCGGCCATTGGTTATAAGAACATTTTGGGAACGTAACGCTGTAGTAGAAAGGAACAAAAAAACAAACAGCAACAGTATCTTGCTGTTGATTAGGTTTTTAAAGTAAAATCGCATAGCTATTTTTGAATACTAGTTAATCTCTTTGATCTTCTTCAGCATATCCCTTGATTCAAAATGCATGTTATGCACTTTTTTATAAATATGTTTTATCAGTTGCTCTTTTGATTGGTTTGCCGGAAGTTTCACACTTATTGGATGCCTTAGATTACAGGCCTGATATGCCGCATTAGTTCCTTCATTTACATTCATAAACGATTTTATTGTTCCTGAAAGGCAATCATATTTAGCAGTAAGTTTGGAAATCCTTTCCATTCTGTCTAATGTAGATTTCACCTGGCTTTCCAGGCCATTGTTTATGACATATCGTTTTGCTTTATTGAAATTGATCTGTGTCTTTTTTGCTTCACGTGAAATGCCAGCAAGCAATTTTGCCTGTTCTCTGTTTATCTGATATTCGAAATTTACTTTTTTAAGTCCTGCAAAGAGTGAAGCCGGATTTTTACCAGGGAAATCGTTGATTAACTCATCTCCCGGAATATAAGAATATAAAAACAGGCGGTAATCAAATATATGATCATTAATCATTTGTGGAATAATATGATCAGCATTTTTTAATACCTTTAAAGTTTCCGGTTTAAAAGTTAATTTAGATTTATCAATGCCTTCTGATGTATAACGAATCCACATGTCTTTATTCACCATTAAAGATTGCTGATCCTGTACTTTACCATTCAGCGTTTTTTGAATTCTTTTTGTGATAATGCCATGGTGATAGTTTTCTATTTTACGAATTCCATCTTTTTGTATGATCCATTTTCCATGATAAAAACCGTTGGTATCAATTTGTCCTTTTATCAAAGTATTATTTGCCTCATCCGAAAAATACACAGAATCCACCAATTGCCCGTGATCAAATACGAGCTTAATTACATATATATTTTTATCTTTATAAGAGCCCCACCCTTTTCGACTATCTTTATCCTGCTGACGTTTCTTAACCGATTTATTTAGCGACCAGCTTCCATGTGGAATACCTTTTTCATAAGATGCATTAAGTTGAACATCATAAGAATAAAAATAGCCTTCCTTATCTTCAAAATAATCCTGGACTTTAATTGTATAGGACCATGTGCCAGCTTTTTTATCATTCTCCATTGATCCGTTAATCGTTTGGTAAACCCGTTGGCGTTCTTCATTTCTCCATCGCAATCTATATCGAAAAACACCATCCATAATACGATCCCGCCCATCTTTATAGTAATAATAGGTTACTTCTCCGGGTTGCATCAAACCATTTTGCATTGTTCCGTTATACCGCTCTTTTCTTTGGTTCTGACTATAACCCATATTTAATAAAAAGAAGAAAACGATAAAAGCCGTTATTTTACTGGACATAACTATAGGATTATTAATTTCATACTATGCAATTATTAAAAATATGATAAACAAAAGGAATGCCATAAAGGCACTCCTTTCAATAAATGCTTTTTATTTTCTGGACTCAATAAGAATATCCAGTATTTTAATGGATGCTTGCGGGATAACCGTTCCCGGGCCAAACACAGCCACCGCTCCGGCATCATATAATTGCTGGTAATCCTGATGTGGTATAACGCCACCAACAATTACCATGATATCATCCCGGCCCAGTTTTTTCAGCTCACCGATAACCTGAGGAACCAGTGTTTTATGTCCTGCTGCAAGGCTGGAAACACCCAGGATATGGACATCATTTTCCACGGCTTGTCGTGCTGCTTCAGCAGGAGTTTGGAATAATGGTCCGATATCAACATCAAATCCGATGTCAGCATAAGCAGTAGCCACTACTTTAGCGCCCCGGTCATGGCCGTCCTGTCCCATTTTAGCGATCATAATACGAGGCCGACGGCCTTCCAGTTCGGCAAATTCATCGGTTTTCTTTAATGCTTCTTCAAAAGAATTGTTTTCTTTGGATTCGGAGGAATAGACTCCGGAAATAGATCTTATCACAGCTTTATACCTTCCAAATACTTTTTCCATAGCATGGGATATCTCCCCTAAAGACGCTCTTTTTCTGGCAGCATCTACCGACAGTGCCAGCAAGTTACCTTCGCCGGTTTCAGCAGCCCGGGTAATAGCATCCAATGCATGTTGTACTTCTTCGTTATTTCGTTCATCACGTAATTTCTCCAGGCGTTTCAGTTGCGCCTGGCGTACTGCAGTATTGTCCACCTCAAGGGTTTCAATGGAGTCTTCTTTTTCCAGACGATATTTATTAATCCCCACAATGGTGTCTTTCATAGAGTCGATACGGGCCTGCTTACGAGCAGCCGCTTCTTCAATACGCATCTTAGGCACTCCTGTTTCAATGGCTTTAGTCATACCGCCAAGCTTTTCGATTTCCTGTATGTGCTCCCAGGCGCGGTGTGCAATATCCTCTGTCAGGCTTTCCACATAATAGGAACCTGCCCAGGGATCAACAGCTTTTATAATATTGGTTTCCTGCTGCAACATAAGCTGTGTGTTACGGGCAATACGTGCGGAAAAGTCAGTTGGCAGGGCAATGGCTTCATCCAGTGCATTGGTATGCAATGACTGTGTATGTCCAAGAGCTGCAGCCATAGCCTCCACTGCCGTACGGGTAACATTGTTAAATGGGTCCTGCTCGGTAAGGCTCCACCCGGAAGTCTGTGAATGCGTACGCAGCGCCATAGATTTTGGATTCTTCGGATTGAACTGTTTCACAAGTTTTGCCCATAGCATTCGTGCAGCACGCATCTTGGCAATTTCCATAAAGTGATTCATACCTATACCCCAGAAAAAGGAAAGGCGCGGAGCAAAAGCGTCAATATCAATACCGGCTTCAATTCCTTTACGGATATATTCCAGACCATCGGCAAGAGTATAAGCCAATTCGATATCAGCACTAGCACCGGCTTCCTGCATGTGATAACCACTAATGGAAATCGAGTTAAATTTAGGCATATTCTTCGATGTATATTCGAAGATGTCTGCAATGATCTTCATGGAATGTTTTGGTGGATAGATGTAAGTATTACGCACCATAAACTCTTTCAAAATGTCATTCTGAATGGTACCGGCCAGCTTGTCTTTTGGCACACCCTGCTCTTCAGCAGCTACAATGTAGAATGCCATAACAGGAAGCACAGCCCCATTCATAGTCATGGAAACAGACATTTTATCCAGCGGAATCTGGTCAAACAAAATTTTCATATCCAGGATGGAATCCACGGCAACACCAGCTTTACCTACATCCCCAACCACACGTTCGTGATCGGAATCATATCCGCGGTGAGTAGCCAAATCAAAAGCGATGGACAGTCCTTTTTGTCCGGCAGCAAGGTTTCTGCGGTAAAAAGCATTAGAGTCTTCCGCAGTGGAAAAACCGGCATACTGGCGGATGGTCCACGGACGCATAGCGTACATTGTGGAATAAGGTCCACGCAGATAGGGTGGAACACCGGCTGCATAATCAAGGTGCTCCATGTTTTCCAGGTCTTCTTTACCGTAAACAGGCTTGATATTAATCTTTTCAGGAGTTTCCATATCAGCTTTAATTCTGTGCTGTTTTTCCCACTCTCTGAATGATTCATTCTGCTCTGCGGTGGTTTTTATATCGAGTTTTGAAAAATCGGGTCTCATAATTTTTGTCTTGTTTTGTTCAGCAATTATTTGATTACACCTAGTTTTTTCTGATAAGCAGTAATGGTATCCAGCAGGTTTGATTTTACGTGTACAAAATCATCCACACCGGCTTGTTTAAAGCTATCGATATGTTCTTTCGGATAACCGGCCACAATCACATTCTTTTTATTGTCTTCGGTTTTAATCATTTTAGCCAGTTCAGGAACATATTCTACATAATCATCATCGCTGCTGCAGATAACTATAATTTCAGCCTTTGATTTCATAGCGTCTGTCACAGCGTCTTTGGTGTTGTCAAACCCAAGGTTATCAAAAATATCATATCCGGCGCAGCCGAAGAAAGCAGAGCTGAAAGATGCTCTGGCGGTTCTCATGGCTCGGTTACCGATCTTAAGCAGATATACACCGGGTTTTTTGTTTTGATCTTTGATGTATTTTTCAGTAGCGAGTCGCAGCTTTTCGAATGGCTCAGCACCACGGTATTGCGGCAATCCTTTTATATCCTTCTGGTCTACCCTGAACATGATTTCCTTTTTCAACTCATCAAGCATTTCTTCTTCTGCGTTAGGAAACTGGTTCGTCCCGATGTAACTGGTTTTGCGTCTTGCAATGGCTTCTTCACGGTTCTTAACAGTTTCTTCGATATCAGCTTTCACATCACCGTTTTCAAAGGCCTTAATAAATCCGCATTTGGCTTCGGTTTCCACAAAAAGCTTCCAGGCTGCTTCGGCAATACTGGCTGTAAGCTTTTCGATGTAATAAGAGCCTGCAGAAGGATCAACAGTTTTGTTGAAGTGCGATTCTTCCTTAAGAATAATCTGTGTGTTGCGGGCAACACGTTTGGACATATCATTGGGTGAGCGAAAGAAATAATCGAACGGACGAACACTCATACTGTCGCATCCGGCAATAGCTCCTGACATAGCTTCGGTAGTGTTACGAAGCATGTTCACGTAAGGATCGTAAATGGTTTTATTCCAGGTGGATGTTTCCACATGGATAAATACTTTTCCGGCTTCCTTGTCATCTGTGTATTGTCTTACCATGTTCGCCCATAGCATCCGTGCTGCACGAATTTTGGCAATTTCCATAAAATAGTTGGAGCCAATGGCAAAAGAAAACTGCATCTTCGGCGTAATGTCTTTCAATTCTTTTCCGGCATCAGTGAGAGCAGCCAGGTATTCATTTGCCACAGCCAGTGAATAAGCGAGCTCCTGAACAATCGTTGCACCGCCGTTGTGGAAAAACCGGCCATTGATATTCAAAATACTGAAATTCGGCAACTCTTCTTCTATTTTGTCTATCAGGCATATCAACTCACTGAGGTTATCTTCCCAGGAGTTGTAAAATTCCCCTTTCAGAACAAAATAACCAACCGGATCGAAGTCGAGACTTCCGTGAGCTTGTTTTGCATCCACGCCTTTGTTTTTCAAGGCTTCCAGAAAAAGGTTCACCGTCATCTTGTAGTTAGTGGAGTTAGTCAGTTGCACAGGCGTGGAAACCGGATCGATGTCTTTCAACAACAATTCCATTTGCTCAGCATTGCTGATTTCCCGGACATCGAAAACGATGGCTTCAGCACCACGTGTTATAGCATTAACAGCTTCCTTGTTGGCCTTAGCAGCATCAGCCTTTTCAATTTCCTGACGGAGTTCCCAACCGTTACTGTTGGTTTTATTTCCGCGTACGAATGGGAATTCTCCAGGCAAAGCAGGTTCATGGCTAATGTCAGCCAGGTCTTCTCTGCGATAGTAAGGTTCAAATTTCAGACCTTCCGGAGTATGCCATACGATCTTGCGCTCACGGTCTGCTCCTTTTAGGTCTCTTTCAATAACTTCCTCCCACTGCTCACGGCTAACCGGAGGAAACTCAGAGAACAGGTTTATCTTTTTATCTTGTTCACTCATATTATTTGATTTTTCCAGCCTAATCAATATTGGACGGCAAAGTTATAAATATTATGTAATTCAGACTGTAAAATGGGAGAATTTCGAATGCAATAATGAATGTAAATGATGTAAGTGGACTTTTTAGCGAAGTGTTGTGTACAACGATGAGAAAAGGAAGCATGACTGGATCCCCAATGATGGAAACAAAAACAAAAAGGATCAGACCTACCTAAAAATACGACTCACTATATTCCTTTATAATTTAGAATCCCTGGGCATTGTATTTTTTTTTATTTTTGCGCTGCTTGTGGAAAGATTTGATTGATTGCAACCACGAAAAAAAATGCTAAACCAATGCTACGCGCTCTGCAATCAATTATCTTCTTCCATTTTTTCGTCAGCATTAAAGCAACCATCCAGGAGCTCAAAAAACTCTTTTGCTTTTAACTTCTGACACATGTAACATAATAAAAAAAAACAAAAATGGGATTTTTATTTACATCAGAATCAGTATCTGAAGGTCATCCGGACAAGGTTGCCGATCAGATATCGGACGCACTTCTGGACGAGTTTCTGCGTTGCGATCCAAACTCAAAAGTAGCATCTGAAACCTTTGTTACTACAGGGCTTGTAGTTTGTGGTGGTGAGGTTAAGACTAATGGTTATGTTGATATTGAAAAGGTAACCCGCCGTACTATTGAGAAAATCGGATATATTAAAAGCGAATACCAGTTTGATGCCAACTCCTGTGGTGTTTTGAGTGCTATTCATGAGCAATCAGGTGATATCAGCCAGGGTGTGGAGCGAGAGAAAAAGGAAAATCAGGGTGCCGGAGACCAGGGTATGATGTTTGGTTATGCATGTCGCGAAATGGATAATTACATGCCCATGACTGTTGAGGTGGCTCATATCCTGTTACAGGTGCTCGCCCAGATACGTCGTGAAGGCAAAGAAATGACCTATCTGCGACCCGACAGCAAATCACAGGTAACTGTGGAATATAATGATAATAATGAACCGGTTCGCGTAGATACTATCGTCATTTCCACTCAACATGATGAGTTTATCCAGCCGGAAGATAATAGTGAAGAAGCCCAAAAACTTGCTGATAATGCGATGCAGGAAAAGATCACCAGGGATATCAATGAAATTTTGATTCCGCGGGTGCTTAACTCACCGGATATTCCCGCACGAATAAAAAATATCTTTGATGCCAACGGATACAGGCTACTTGTGAATCCAACAGGAAAGTTTGTCATTGGCGGACCTCATGGCGACACCGGACTTACCGGGCGTAAGATCATTGTTGACACCTATGGGGGACGTGGAGCTCACGGCGGAGGCGCTTTCAGCGGAAAGGACAGCTCTAAAGTAGACCGTTCAGCAGCTTACGCCGCACGCCATATCGCAAAGAATATGGTTGCAGCCGGTGTAGCTGACGAAGTCCTGGTGCAAGTGGCATATGCTATTGGTAAACCGGAACCTGTTGGCCTTTATGTAAACACAAACAAAACAGCAAAAGTAAAAGATGCAAAAGGCAATATCATCAGTGATAGTGAAATTGCCGAAATGATCAATGAAATATTTGACCTTCGCCCATACAGTATTGTTAAACGTTTTGGCTTAACAAACCCCATTTTCAGTCCAACAGCTTCTTATGGACATTTTGGGCGCGAACCTTATGAAGCTGAAGTTGATGTCTGTTACGATGAAAATGGAACATATCATAACGGAACCTTTAAACGAAAAAAGAAAATAGCATTCTTTGCATGGGAAAAGCTGGATTATGTTAACAAGATCAAGGAAGTATTTAAGGTATAAGTTATCATTAAACCAAAAAAAGCCCTGTAATCCAGGGCTTTTTTAAAATATATATACTGAATTTTTAATGCTGTATTACCAATTTTTTCGTAATATGGACTTTATCTTCAAGAATGTATGAGTAGAAATAAACACCCTCATTAAGCTCATAAGTATCAATACTGACTTCACCGGAATTATTGGTTAGTCTTATCTCTTTCACAACTGAACCGATCATATTACGGAGGATTACTTTTGCATTTGATGTATTTGACCGCAAATCATATTTAAAACTTACTTTTTCATTAGCGGGATTTGGAAATGCATCAGAAAGTTCGGGTTTGAATTGCTCTTGTTCTATTCCAACCGGAGTTGCCATATAATTAACAATCACAGCAGCAGAATCGGTTGTATCATTTTCAAGGAAAAAAACGTATTTTATTTTTGATTCTCCCAGATTTCCTTTGGGCATATACTCACCGTCAAAATCATCCGTAGTTGTGTTAGCCGGTATAGTAACAGACACTGGAGAAACATATGTTGCTGGCGTATAGCATTGCTGCCAGCAAAAGAAGTTCTGAGAACCCTGCACCAATGACATTTCCACTTTTTTAACTTTAACATCCACATCCGAATTAGTATTATTTTTCACATCAACATATGCATATATTGTGTTCGTTGACGTAGAATCTCCAAATATTGTGATCTCATCTCCATTAATTATTTCATTCTGCTGATGCCATAGAGACAGGCTTTGTGCTGATATAAAAGCAATTGCAGAAATCAAAAAAGATAGTGTAAGTATAATTTTCTTCATAACGTTCGATTTATAATTTTGTTTAAAAATACAAATACCATGCTAAAATGGCAAATTTTCGATGCAAAAATAAAAAAAATTGCAAGCAAATCCCATTAAATATAGATTAGTTTAATGTTTTTAACATATAGTTTGCAGACCATACACTATTAATGCTATAATTTAAAAAAGGAAAGTCCAACGAAAAAAAGGCCGGAATGATCCGGCCTTGCATTCTAAATTATATGTATTCAGAAGAATTACTTTGTAACAGACAATCTTTCAACGGTCACTTTGTCACCTGTAATAATCTGCAATGAATAAAGCCCCGCAGCAAGATCACTGGTGTTCAGATTAAGACTATGTTTTCCTGGTGTCATGACTCCCATTGGTTTTTCAGAGATAACCTGACCCATAGTATTGATGACATTAATCTGCACGTCAACTGTTTTTGCCAATGTTAAATCAACATTCACAAAATTGCGGGCAGGATTTGGATAAACAGTCAAATCTTCGATGTTATCATTTTCCCTGATGGAACTGTTGCTATCATCAAAAACAACAAAGTTATCGATATACAGGTTATTACCATAATCCGAAAGGCCTGTTGCAGAAATCATTACTTCAGACTCCCCATCTAATGAACTAATGTCCACGGTATCAGTATCCCATTGATTAGATTCCGGGAAGAAGTTACCGCTATTGTATGCAGGGGCTGTTGCAAGATTTGATCCGGATTCCTCAAAAAGTGTAGTCCATGTAGCACCACAATCTGTCGATGCTTCAATTTTCAGCATATCATTTTCTGCACTGTATTGCGCATAAGCGTGATCAAAGCGCATACGTGCATTTGTATTGTTGGAAAAGTCGAGTTTTTCCCAAACTACTCTTTCAGATGATCCTGCCGGCATGTTATAGAAAAAGAAGAAAAAGCTGTTCTCCGATTTACCATAACCACCTATTGGACGGTCTAAGCCGTTAACGCCATACTGATTTAAGACAAAAGCACCCCCCTCGCCTAAAATCAGTGCATTATCAATAGCCTCATCATATTCTGCATAGTTTTCAAAGTCTTCCCAAACTGTTGTAGAGAAAGGAGACGCAGGGAATGTGTAAATTGGTGGCATCTCAGCGGTATTATCAGCAATAGATATCTCCAGTAAATGCGATGTGCTGTCTACATTAGCATTAACACTCAGCTTGTTTTCACCTTCCGGTAAGGTAACAGTAGGGAATGTAATAACAGTAGAGTCACCAGGAGCCAGCGTAGTTGTGATTTTTTGATACACATACCCACTATCATTCAGGTTGTATCCAACACGGAAAGTATCCACCGGATTACTACCGGTATTAATAACTTTTACTTTTGGGTCTATGGAATAATCACACCATGCAGGCATTTGAGAATCAGGTCTTACACTAAGATCAGCAATATCAACTCCCGGAGGTGTAAATAATGACATGCCAGCTTTAGCTCCGGTAATGATTTCCTGTTGTCCTTCAGCAATAAATCCAACCACATTCAAATTATTAAGCTCCATAGGAACACTGTTGATATCAGCCGGAATGGTGTAAGTGTATTGACGTTGTATCAGCGTACCCTGAGCAGTGGTATCAATAATTTCACCCCATTGGCCGGTAATCAGGTGGCGAAGCATGTGCATATGATTATAATCCCCGTTTGGCAGAACCTGTGAAGGATTAGCGGAAGCACCGGACTGAGGACCCGGGATGCTGTCTTGAATAACAGCAATGTTCAGGTTAACAGATGTTGGGGCTCCGCTGCCTGTGAAATAAAGTTGAACATTCACAGTAAGTTCACGTGTTTGAAGATTAATGGTTGCATCCATAGCCATGTTGGCGTAAGAAGTCTCCCCCAGGATCTGGTTTGAGGCCGTTTGCCAGTCGCCACGGCTCATAGCCGTTCCGGAAGCTTGTGACATCCCTGCGAACAAGTGACGGTTCACAGTTCCCGCAGGATAACCAGCTACATCAGCCTGGCCATCAATTGCTGATCCAAAAGAGGTACGGAAATCAGGTTCATTTCCACTGGGGACTGCATAGCCACCTGTATGGATGTTAATTACAAATACATCACCCGGGTTGGATGCCATAATCGTGTTGGAAATTTTGTGTCCATCCGGGCAATACCCACAATGGATCCCCGTAAATTCCTCGAGGATCACATTTTTGTTTTGAACCGTAGAATCAACCGGTAATTGCGCAAACAAACTTACCGAAAGCACTACTGTTAAAACAGATAATACAATTCTTTTCATAATAAATGTTTTGATGATTGATTGCTTTAAGTTTAATTTAAGTGGGTAAATATAAAAGAATTTAAATGTATGATAAAATAAAAAAGGTAAGTTAACATGATTTTAATCCACTACAAAGTTCACAATGAATGGGGAACAGAATAACATGTAGGGTTAATGTAGTATTTCTGAAATTCTTCATTAGCCGGTAGTTTCCACAAAATATGTCTTAAAGCATGGCATAATTATCGTATTTTAACTTATTATATCACAAACTTATTATTTTTGTCAATGACATATTTAAATTCAAATTAAGTATTGAACATAAAACCATACATTCATGAAGTATTTATTCTCAATTCTTCTATTATCGGTATTTAGCCTTTCATTGCAGGGTCAATCCGGTAATTTACCATCAGTAGACGTAAAGAATCTCGATGGTGAATCATTTGATATATCGAGTATCGATAATGACGGTAATCCTATCATACTCAGCATGTGGGCTACGTGGTGTAAACCATGTATCCGGGAGCTAAATACCATTGCTGAAGTTTATCCCGACTGGCAGGAAGAAACCGGTGTCTTAGTTGTAGCCGTATCTATAGATGACAGTCGAACAAGCTCCAGAGTTCTGCCAACGGTAAATTCCAATTATTGGGATTATGAGATTTACCTTGATCCGAATCAGGATCTTAAAAGAGCGCTCAATGTCAATATGATCCCCCAAACTTTCCTTTTAAACGGTAATAAGAAAATTGTCTGGCAACACACTTCCTTTTCAGAGGGTAGTGAATTAAAATTGATTGAATTAGTCAGAAAACTTAAAGCAGGCGAAGATATCAGTAACGAAGAATAAGCTTTATGAAAAAGAATATTATTGTCAGCCTTCCCGTGATGTTAATGCTTGGATTGTCATTACAACTGAGCGGACAAAATTTCAATACTTCCGGCAATCTGAGCGGAAATATGGAAATCGATTTTCAGACATACACGCCGGATGACAAAATTGGCGCAGATACAGTTGACGAAAAAATTGGTTTTCAAAGCTTTGCTAATCTTATTTACCGGAACAAAAACTTAGAAGCCGGTTTAAGATATGAGATATATTCTCCCCCTTTACAAGGCATTGATGCGGAATACCAGGGAAATGGTATTGCTCATCGCTACCTCACTTACCGTCATGAGCTGATTGAAATTACTGCCGGCCATTTTTATGAACAGTTTGGAAATGGATTAACGCTTCGCTCTTATCGTGAGTGGGGACTAGGGTATGATAATGCCATAGATGGTATCCGTGTGAAATTAAAACCGGGTTATGGAATCACATTAAAAGGTTTGGTTGGTAAGCAACGTGATTATTGGGGTAGAAGTGCCGGAACTATTCGTGGCTTTGATGGTGATTTATATACCAATCAATTATTACCTTTTTTAAAGGATAAAAAAACCAAATTAATACTTGGCGGTTCATTTGTCAGCAGATTTCAAAAAGACAAAAGTTTAACATACAAAATTCCTGAAAATGTTGGTGTCTTCGCTGCCAGAGCCAATATCATTCATGGAGGTATTCGTCTAAAAGGAGAATATGCCCGTAAAATTAATGATCCCTCATCTGTGAATAACTTTATTTATAAGCCAGGCGAAGCCTTGCTGTTAGAAGCTACCTATTCGCAAAGAGGGTTTGGGGCCACGGTAACTGCAAAACGCATTGATAATATGAGCTTTAAGTCAGATTATAATTCCACTGGAATTCCTTTACAGATCAACTTTTTACCTCCTTTAAGCAAACAACACATTTATGAGCTGGCCAGTATTTATCCTTATGCCACTCAACCAAACGGGGAAATGGGAATTCAGTCCAGCATTTATTACATGTTCAAACGCAAATCAAAACTGGGCGGAAAATACGGAACCCGTCTAACTTTAGATTATTCCAGGATACATGATATTGAGCGCAGCTCTCCTACAGACACTACATCTGTTATGGAAGCCGGCACTTATGGTTATAACTCAGATTTTTTTGCCATTAATGACTTCACATTTTTTGAAGACATTAGTTTCGGTATTGATAAAAAGATTAACCGTGACTGGAAAATTCATTTGCGCTATTCAAATATGACTTATGACCCCATAATAAAAGGAGACCAGGGTGAAGATAAAGTGCATGCCAATATTGCTATTGCTGATATCATCTATTCCTTAAAAGCAAGACAGTCATTACGTATGGAGTTACAATATCTGTTTACAGACCAGAAAGACCTGCATAACGATGATTTCTCAGCCGGTGACTGGGCTATGATACTTTTAGAATACAATATAAAAGATTACTTTTTTGCCGTAAAGGACTTGTATAATTATCGCAATCCAAGTCCTGGTATAGAGGATATTCACTATTTTAAAGTTTCTGCAGGTCTAAACAAAGGAACAAACCGCATTGCTGTGTCTTATGGCCGTCAACGGGAAGGGATAAATTGTGTAGGTGGCGTATGTCGTCCCGAACCTGCTGCCAACGGATTTAAAGTTACCATCACCAGTAGTTTCTAAAAATTAATACCTATGAACAAGTCATATATTTATATTGCATTATTAACCGCTTTTTTTTCATTACTGCTATTTTTAGGTTGTGATGAAATTGAACCTCCTTATAAAGAAAACATAACATTCAACAACAAAGACACAGTTCGCAATGTGGTTCTTGAAGATTACACCGGCCATTTGTGTGTTAACTGTCCTTCTGCTGCAGCAGAAATTCATGATCTGAAGCAAATATATGGCAAGAATATGATTGTAATCGCTGTACATGCAGGCTTTTTTGCTCAAACTCAATCCGCACCTTTTGATTATGACTTTACTACCTCAGCCGGTGATGCCTGGAACAATCAGTTTAACATACAATCAAACCCAATGGGCATTATCAGCCGCGTAAATTCAGGGGGTACTTACAAACGAAATGTTTCAGAATGGAGTTTCTATGTCGACTCAGTGATCAATGAAACACCCGGGGTTTTAATGGATTTAAGCACATCCTATAATACTTCCAACCGCAAAGTACAGATTGATATAGAAGGAACAGCGCTTGAAAACCTTAGTGGAGATTATAATTTATCGGTTGTAATAACAGAAGACAGCATAATAAAACCACAAAAGAATAATGATACTCTGTTAGGGCCAACACCTGATATCATTGACTATACTCATATGCATGTTCTGCGAGGAGCTGTTAACGGCCCATGGGGAGAAAACTATTTTACAGGTCCTGTTAGTAAAGAAGATCCTTTGCCCCAAAAACAATATAATTTCCAGTTGGATGCTGAATATAAACCCGAACATTGTCATATAATTGCCTTTATTTATCGTAGTGATAATATGGATGGAAACGAATACGAAATTATTCAGGCTGCTGAGAAAAGGGTTTGGGAATAAACAATAAACGAAAACAGATATAAATACCAGGCAAATTCGCCTGGTTTTTTTATTTTTAAACAATCTGTTAATGACTTTGGCGTTTATCAGTTAAACTTAACGAAATCCAAAGCCCTATCGCAAACTTTACTTTATCTTATTAACCCTTTAAAGTAAATTTCTATGCTAAAGTATTTGTTTCCGGGACTTCTTTCCCTCCTGCTAATTATTTCATCCTGTGAAAAAGAAAAAGAGAATCCCTCAACAGAATCTAAAACTGATGTACTCGAATATCTGCCAATGCAGAAAGGTAATTATTGGATATATGAGTGTAAAAGGGTCGATGTATCAGGAAATGTGCATCAGCTCGCGCAAGATTGTATCTTAATAGCAAAAGACACCATCATCAGGGGTCACACATTTTCACATTTTAAACATTTCTCCGGTAATACTCATCAAGAATTCTTTGACAAATATTACAGGGATTCTCTTGATATTATTATTGACTCCACTGGAAATCCTGTTTTCGCAATAAACCATATCAATGATACATTATACACAACATATGTAACGACTATTCAGAATGATACTGTTTATACAACCCATTTAATAATGAAAGAAACAGAAAATCCCGTAAATGTTCCTGCAGGAACCTTTTTTGATGCTTTAAATGCACGTCATGATGCTTATCTTTCCAGTCAGTTTTTTCCTAATCAGCAAAACCTGGAGCTCACTTCCCCTCATTACTATAAAAAAGGCGTTGGTCTTATTTATTATGAACTAACCCATTCCATTGGCGAAAAAAAGCTTTACTATCTTGCCAATTATCACCTTGAATGAATTATTCTTCTCTTGTTGAAGAATGATATAATATCCAGCCAGACAGCGTTTGATTTCATATAATGCTGTCTGTTAGAAAGTTAAAGAAATAATATAACCTACTTAAATTGCTTTTTACGCCAGAAAAACCATCCTGCAGAAAGAATAACTGCAGTATAGGCAAGGCTTAAATATTCATGCAGGAATAATGCCTGATCAATACTATTACTATTTAAAGCATTTTCCAAAAACATTTTGTAAGAAAGTACGGGATAAGCATACGGATAATAATCAATAAAATCTAGATTCATTAGGATTAAGCCTGCAATTACAGCTAAAAGGCCAATTCCGATGGAATAAAACGTGTTTTTCATCCACAAAGAGAATTGATATTGCAGTGTACTAAGTGCCAGTGTCGCAATAAATATTTTCAAGAACCACCATGCATAATATCCAAGATCAAGCTTATGACCGGCAAACCCCAGGTCAGGTTTTATAATTGCTAATAAACCCGTAAAAAGAATCAAAAAAATAAGAAACAAGACAAGGGTTAAAAAATTAACGATATTGACAATGCTCCATTTAGACAAGTATATTTTTAATCGCGGTACAGGAGCCGTTAACAGTGACTTCCACCCTCCTGAATCATGTTCTATGCTGATTATCAAGCTGTTTAAAATAACCACGAACAATGGAAACAAAACAATTACGGTTGAATTCACTCCCATGCTGATAAACCGTTCATAAGGGTTCATGTCCGGTTTGATCAAACGATCACCCTGCAGCATGAAAATCAGAAATATAATGGCCGCTAATATTAATGGCATCAATATACTGATCCAAATAACCGGCGAACGTCTTATTTTTTTAACCTCTATTGAAATCATATTTTGGCGCATAATTTTATTCTTTAATCAGGTTTAAAAACATTTCTTCCAAATCAGCTTCATAAAGAGAAGAATGATATACATCCAGATCATTATCTAAAAGCAACCGGGAAATCCCGGATAACTGTTTTTGGTCTTCACATTCAACTAAAAGAAAACCTTCCGGATGTTCTTCCGGTATATAGTTATTATTTTCTAATATCTCCCTGGCTTTTTGATTATCATTCGTGTTAACTTTAGCTTTAGCCGCTGAGAACCTCACTTTTTGCAACTCACTGCGGCTTCCTTCAAAAACCAGATTACCCCTTTGAATGATCCCGATCTGATGACTAACTTTTTCAGCTTCACTAAGCAAATGCGTTGAAAGGAATATTGTTATTCCAAGCTCTTTATTTAAGTCTATTAATAAATTTCTGATTTCTCTGATGCCCTGTGGGTCCAGACCGTTAGTTGGTTCATCCAGAATAAGAAGTTCGGGTTTTTGCAGCATAGCAATCCCCAGACCAATACGCTGTTTCATGCCTGTGGAATAGGTTTTCACTTTCGCATTAGCAGCATCTTTCATTCCAACCTGTTCAATAACTTCATCCACGCGTTGTTTTTGTACTCCCCGGAGTTGGGCCTGAATTTCCATATTTTGATATCCGCTCAGGTGTTCATACAATCCAGGTGACTCGACCAATACGCCTATTCTTCTGTTAATAGACATTCTGTCGTTTGCATCAAATCCTAAAATATGAATGTTTCCTTTGTTAGGTATCAGTAAGCCCAATAAGAGTTTTATTGTCGTACTCTTTCCAGCTCCATTAGGACCTAAAAAAGAGTAGATATTGCCTTTTTTTACCTTCAGGTTCAAATCCTTAATTACGTTTTTTCTTCCATAGGCATATTCCAAATGACCTACATGAATCGCATTTTCTGCCATATTTATTAAATTGAATTATTCATAAAACGTTAACCAATATTATGCCATATATTATACGCTATAATTTGTACGCTATATCAGTAATAATCTCTACTCTATTATCTGCATTTAACTTTGACAATACTTTTACAGGATCTTTCGATAAAAATGAAATTTCATTCAAATCGGTATTTCTCAAAAATATCATACATAGCAAGTCTCGTATATCCATTTGCTCTTCAATATTCAGTACATCCAAATATTGAATATAATTCGTAACTATTCTTGGATCTTTTAAAGTATATTTGGATGACATGGCAATTCCCATAAGCTTTTTTTTCTGTAGATGCAGAATATTGTTTTCAACAAGATTTTCTCTTACATGTTTGTAAAGGGGTACCTGAACACCCAAATCATTCACCCATTCGATTAGATCTTTATTTACAGGGCTTCTGCTTAATATCTGCAACATTTGATCAATCATTGCATGAGACGTGGGAGTGTCATCCCGCAGTAAAAGGTTCGAATCTATCAAATCAAGCTTCCCCATCATAATAGCTTCTACTAATGCAGAGAAAGTCACAATATTTTGCATTCTCTCCCCCGGAACAACTCTTTCCTTCTCAGGGTCTGCATGATCCATAGCAACAATGCGATGCGGCAACTTTAAGTTTCTCATCTTTGTTTCTCTCTTTTAAAACTCCAAAATTAGCAGGATTTTCAAAACTCTCAGAATATTAATAGTATAAATGCTGATGGATTTTTACTAGTTTTATCATCAAAGCAAAACAGTAAATGATTTGTTTGATTTAAAGCTCAATTCTATTATTTTTATCAAAAAATTCGCAGTCCACTCAAACTATAAAACTCACTATGAAAAAAGCAGAAATACAAACTTTTTTTCAAAAAATC
This sequence comes from Bacteroidales bacterium, assembly GCA_021740245.1. Lineage (GTDB taxonomy): Bacteria > Bacteroidota > Bacteroidia > Bacteroidales > PWNQ01 > PWNQ01. The sequence continues at coordinate 29,353 of JAIPAE010000004.1, forward strand.
AGGCAAACTCATACATCCGGGATTTTATTCCTGGTACTTGCATTGATGGCTTCATTGTTTTATACCTATACTCGTGGCAGAATATTAGAAGCTGATATAAATCGTGAATTTCTGGTTATTATCATAACAGCAGTAGTTAATTTAATTGCAGTTATTGCAGCAACAGGTCACATAAAAAGAATATTAAGAAACAATCACTTTGAAGAACCCTTAAAAAATAAACTGATAAACTTCCGCAAAGCTTATATACAACAGTTCAGTTTGATAGCTGTTTTTATCATTTTGGATATGTTGGCATTTTTACTCACAGGAAACAAATTACTATTTGTAGAAGCTTTTGCCGTGCTTCTGTTTGTGCTATCATTAAATCCATCCATAGAAAAGTTTCTCAAGCACGCTCCATTATCTGATAATGAAAAGGAATTATTTTATTGAAGTTGTATTAAGACCGCATTTAAAACTTATAGCGAATAGATTTTGGAGTGAACGATCAATTTTGTAACTTTATAAAAAATTATTTATGATAAGAATCTACCATAATCCGCGATGTAAGAACAGTCGTGCAGGTTTGGAATACCTGAAAACCAAAACCAGTGATTTTGAGATCGTCAAATACCTAAGTGACAAGCCTTTCACGAAAGAGACGTTGTCTAAAGTTTTAGAAAAATCAGACATTGATATTGAGCAACTTGTTCGTAAGCAAGAAAAACTTTACAAACAAGAATATAAGGGAAAAACAATAAGCCAGAAAGAATGGATAAAAGTTTTGGCAGAACATCCAAGACTAATTGAGCGTCCGGTTGTAGAAACAGATAATATGGCAGTATTGGGAAATCCACCGGAAAACATAGATAAATTATTTTGACAAAAGCTAACCATTCAACTTACTATAAACCAAATCAAGTCAAAGCCATATGAAAACTCGCAAAGAAAAAGATTCCCTGGGATATGTTGAAGTACCTGCAGACAAATACTGGGGAGCTCAAACTCAACGCTCCAGGGAAAATTTCCCTATTGGAGAAGAACGCATGCCAAAAGAAATAATTGAAGCGTTTGCCATTTTAAAAAAAGCATCTGCTTTAACAAACATGGACTTAGGCGTGCTGGACAAAGAAAAGGCCAAACGTATTGCAGATGTTTGTGATGAGATTATGAAAGGACAGCATAATGAACAATTTCCATTGGTTGTCTGGCAAACCGGATCGGGGACACAATCAAACATGAATTTTAATGAAGTAATAGCCAACCGGGCTAACTTCATGAGCGAAGGAACAATCGGAGGAAAAGGAACCATTCATCCCAACGATGATGTGAATAAATCACAATCCTCCAACGACACATTTCCGACAGCCATGCATATAGCAGCCATCAAGGTGTTGAAAGAGACAACTATTCCAGGTATTGAATTATTAAGGGATACTCTTGCTTCAAAATCTTCAGATTATAAAGATGTTGTAAAAACAGGCCGCACGCACCTGATGGATGCCACGCCATTAACGATGGGGCAGGAATTGTCGGGATACGTTTCCCAACTTGATCATAGCCTTAAAGCTTTGAAAAATACTATCCCCCACCTTCTGGAACTTGCACTTGGCGGAACAGCAGTTGGTACCGGTTTAAATGCTCCGGAAAAGTATGAACATAAAGTGGCAGAAAAAATCGCTGAACTCACAGATTATCCATTCGAAACAGCCCCAAATAAATTTGAAAGTCTTTCAGCACACGATGCCATAGTTGAAGCATCCGGTGCTCTTAAAACCCTTGCCGGAAGCTTAATGAAAATCGGCAATGATATTCGATTACTTGCTTCGGGCCCTCGCTGCGGAATTGGAGAATATAACATCCCAGCTAATGAACCCGGCTCTTCAATTATGCCGGGAAAAGTTAACCCCACACAAGCTGAAGCTCTTACAATGGTTTGTGCACAAGTAATGGGAAATGATGTAGCCATCAACGTTGGTGGCATGAATGGTCATTTCCAACTCAATGTTTTCAAACCTGTAATGATCTATAATTTCCTGCAATCAGCAAGACTGCTGGGTGATGCCTCAAAAAGCTTCTCCAAGCGATGTGTTGCAGGACTGGAACCCAATCATAAGAATATTGATAAAAACTTGCGAAATACACTTATGTTGGTTACTGCTCTCAATTCACATATCGGTTATGATAATGCGGCTACTATTGCTAAAAAAGCCCATAGTGAAAACCTGACACTCAAAGAAGCTGCTATACAATCCGGCCTGGTCTCTGATCAACAATTTGAAGAATGGGTGAACCCGGAAAAAATGGTTTAAACAAAAATTTATCCTGTCCTATTTATTAAAACCCGGCTTGATAACCGGGTTTTTTATCTGAGCATTTCATTGTATTCTTTTAATACCATTTCCTGTTTAAATACGTGAGCCTTTTTTAAACGAATTCTTTTTAAAAAATCTTTCTGTCTGTTTATATATCCGATTATAAGATCAATTACATAAAATTGCTGTTTAGAAAAACATGCAAATATTGGTAACCTCTATTATTATCTATCTTTGCTTTTAACCATAAATCTATAATTGTTGTATATTATGAAAAACCACATATCCAATTATTTTCAAAGAATAATATATCGCATAGGTTCTGCACTTTTTTTGACGATAGCAATTTTCATATTTCTTTTCTTACCATTAACCAGTAACGGGCAAAAAGCATTGCGTGAAGTAGTCGTCAATGATCTCCAAAAATTTGTTTTTATGTATGATGACAATTTCAATACTACGTCCAGGGAGGATTACGAACGAGCATCTGTTAATGACAAATGGGAAATATCTGACAAGGAAAGATATTCCATGTTATCGAATAATAAGCCCATGGATAAAGTAGTATACCGTAAGGGAAAGGACGGGAAAATGCTTCCGGAGTTCAGAATTATATATGCTTACAATGAACATAGCCAAGTCTTCCGCAAAGAAATGTTCTATCATCGCGAAGAGCGCTGGCAATACGATAGAGATACAGAATTCCAGTATACCAGTGACCATAAACTCGATTCTGTATTCTACTACAAAAAAGAAGGACAGATAATCTTCCTGTCAGGACTTGACACCTATGATTATGATAAAAACGGCCGGAAGGTTCTTTTCATTTCTCATGATACTAAAGATGAAACCTATGAACCTTATCCGGTTAAAAAAACAACTTATCAATACAAATACGGACAATTGCAGCAAAAAATAAAATATTACAAAAGCACCCTGGGAGAAACTAAAGGTCAATGGGTTAAGAACCGGAAAGAAGAACATTCATATGACCAGGAAAACTTTCAAAACAGCACCATTCGATCCCGCTACAAGGATGATAAATGGATTCCTATGACTAAAACTCTTCAATTTACAGACGCCCGGGGCAGAAAATACAAACAATTGGTAAAGAGTCACATAGATGATAAATGGCAGAATTACACTAAAACTGAATTTTCATTTCTTGATGTAATAAATACAAGCGATTACATTTATCCATATCTTGAACAAGAAAAGGGAGAAAACCCTTTTGATATTGAAGGTGGAATACCGTCTTCGGCCAATCGCTTTTTGTTTGAGCCAGAAACAAGTCAGTGGAAAGCCAAAGAAAAAGTCACATTTATATGGGAATAAACACCTTAAACAATACTACCTATTGAAACATTCCCCGGTGACTGTATATTGCATCCTTTGATACTTCTTTTAGTACAGTTACTGCATTAAGTATCATATCAGGGGAGGGAGGAAAAGGTACAGGTTTAACGCCTAACTTTTCTTTTGTTTCTTTGGATAACGCATCGATATTACCATATGTTTGAATATAGGCATGTTCAAAATGCCATTCAGCAGCAACCGGATCGGTTTTCATCACCTGATTTTGTGCCGCTTTAATAAATTCCAGACGTCCGGTAATCGTTGTGTGTTTCAACATTTGAGTTTCAATAATCTTGCAAGATATCTCTTTTGTTTTTTTAACTTTCATATCATTACCAAGACTGTCTTTTTTGACATTACCGTTTTTATCGAGAACATATTCCCATCCATCATCCACGGTTTTTGTTTCAGTATATTCATTTTGTTTTACCTGTTCCGGTGAAACCATAATGCCTTTCAGTTCCAGATCGATATAATAATCATAATTTTTACCTTTAACCTGACGTGTATCATAGTTAATCCATTGTGTATTCAGATCAGCCAGTGATATTTTGTAAAGTTCGCTTTCAAACCCTTTTGGCAAGGCTGTATTTGATTTATTAGACATGGTAAACAACACCTCGGACTGGCCTTTTGCAAGAGCTTCACGCATTAGCTGGTCTGTGTTTTTATAAGAAGGCAATATGTTTTTGAGCCGCACGAATTCATTATAAGCTTTGCGTGCATCAAACCTGGATTTTGATTCAAGAAGCTTTTTCGCGTGTGCATAAAGATATTCTGCAGCTTTTTTCTTTGCATTAATTTTTTCTTTCTCAAAATTCACATACTTGTAGTTAATTTTGTTTAAGACCCTGGAAGGCAACCGGCGAACAATATTTTGTCTTTGTTCCATTCGCTCATAAAGTAGATAAATCTCTTCATATACTTCGGGTTGTCCGGACATTCTTAATTCGCGTATATGCTGCTTATCTTCTTCCATTGCCAGATTATAAGCCTTTTTCAGAACGCCTTGTTCATCGCGTTTATCAGGCTTTCTTGATAATTTTTTCACAGATTTCTCTATTGCACGGTCATATTGTCCTCGCTGCAGATATTTTCTGGAGGACACACAACCGGCCATACTAATGACCAGAAAAATAATAAGTAGACGCTGTATCATAATTTTTTATTTTTTTTATACCAAAATTCAAGCCAAATATATTGAAACAAAAATAAGCTTTTTATAATTGTTTTATTACGTCACCAAAAAAGAACTTTCCTGTAATATTCATGTATTAATTTCAAACTTTCTGCTATCCCACCGAAGAGGCAGGATAAGTCCTGAAACATTATAATGCTTTCAGCCATTCTGCCACATCTGATAATTATTATCGTAGTTGAGAATTGTACCTTCCTGTTAAATAAGTATCACTTGGAATATAAAAAGCACGGGAATAAGATCAAATCATTTTCCCGCATGGTTCAAAGAGTTGGAAATGCCACTTTTTTAACTAATCTCACGACAGCTACCGGTTTTGCAGCTTTTATTATAACAGCGAACCATTCACTTGTTGAATTTGGATTGGTGGTTTCTATCGAAATATTATCCGTATTTCTACTATCCATATTTTTAATTCCGATTTTCTTCAGTTATATAAAACCCCGGAATTGAAACACACCAATTCAAAAAATCCTTTATTAAAGAAGCGAATAGTGATGAACCGAGACATGATCCGCCGGCTGGCGGGACACACACTAAAATGATTAGAAAGAATCAATAAGCATTACGTGACGTACATTTAACAAATCATGGCAAGCTCCCCCGAATAAATGACGGGGTAAAATCTGACCATTAAAATCAATTTAGACAGATAAAACTCAAGATTTGAAGAATGGTTTCTCAAATCTATCTGAAAATGCTTTTGATAAAAGCGAATAATAATTATTGTTTACAGATTTTTTTCTACTTTTATAGCAATAAAGGAAAAACTATTCAATTATGAAAGGAATTATATTAGCCGGAGGCTCAGGAACCCGACTAAGACCTCTTACACAGGCAATCAGTAAACAACTGATGCCGGTATATGATAAACCAATGATTTATTATCCTTTGTCCATATTAATGATGACAGGTATAAAAGACATATTGATTATTTCCACACCAAATGATCTGCCCAGCTTTAAGAAATTGCTGGGAGATGGCGAACAACTTGGCTGTCGGTTCAGTTATAAAGAACAAAAAGTTCCTAACGGGCTGGCACAAGCTTTTGTACTTGGTAAAGAATTTATCGGTGATGAATCTGTTGCATTGGTATTGGGTGACAATATTTTTTATGGTAACGGACTAAGTCAGGTTTTACAACAGAACAAGAATCCTGACGGAGGTGTGATTTATGCTTATCATGTAAATAATCCTTCACGTTATGGAGTCGTAGAATTTGATAAGCATCAAAAAGCCATTTCCATAGAAGAAAAACCGGAATTTCCCAAATCGAATTATGCAGTACCGGGCTTGTACTTTTATGACAATTCCGTGGTAGAAGTTGCTAAAAGACTAATGCCCAGCGCAAGAGGGGAATATGAGATCACCGATGTTAATAAACATTACCTGGAACAGGGTAAGCTAAAAGTAGGAATAATGAATCGCGGCACAGCATGGTTAGATACAGGGACTTTTTCATCTTTGCAAAATGCAGGTGAATTTGTTCGTGTCATTGAGGAAAGGCAAGGTCTAAAGATCGGTTGTATTGAAGAAATTGCATACAGGATGGAATTTATAGACAAAAAGCAACTGCTTCAGCTTGCAGAACCATTGCTTAACAGTGGTTATGGCAATTATTTAATCAATCTTGCAGAGCAAAGTTAAATCAGCAATTTATGAATGCAATAAACAAATATTCGGAGCAAATCGACAGGGCCATTAAGGATATAATGATCCCTGATAACCCGGCCGGTTTGTATGAACCGATTCGCTACACCATCAATTCCAAAGGAAAACGATTGCGTCCTGTGATCACATTAATGGGTTGTGACCTTTTTGACGGCCAAATTTCCAGGGCTTTGCCGGCTGCTATTGGGATGGAGATATTTCACAATTTTACGCTGTTACACGATGACATCATGGACAAGTCCCCTATGCGAAGAGGACAACCCAGTGTTTACAAAAAATGGGGAATTAATTCGGCTATACTATCCGGAGATACAATGTTTGTTTATGCTAACGAACAAATATGCAAAACAGATCAAAGATACCTTAAACAGGTTATTGATATATTTAACATGGTTGCCCGTAAAGTATGTGAAGGTCAACAATATGATATGGATTTTGAAAATAACCAGGAAGTATCTATAGCTGATTATATTCGGATGATTCGGCTTAAAACAGCTATTCTTATCGCCGGGAGTTTGAAAATTGGTGCTGTCATTGCAGGTGCATCAGAATCCGACCAGGAAAAAATATTTCAGTTTGGCGAATTTATTGGAATTGCCTTTCAATTTCAGGACGACTATCTCGATGCTTTCGGCAAGGAAGATGTTGTCGGTAAAAAACTGGGCAATGATATCATAACCAACAAAAAAACTTATCTCTATCTGAAAGCAATGGAAATTGCTACCGGAAATACAAGAAAAACACTTGAACAAACTTATCTTTCTAATAACGAAGACCCTGAGCAGAAAGTTAATGTTGTGCGTAAAATATTTAAACAACTGGAAATTGATAAATTAGCCAGGGAAGAAATGAATAAGTATTTTCATTTAGCAAACAAAAATCTGGAAGAGATCGGAGTTGCTGATGAACGAAAAAGCGATCTGAGAAACTTTGCCAGAAAATTAGAAGACAGAAATCACTAAAAGCACCTTTTATCGAAGTAAGGTAACAGTGCCCTTTTTCTCAAAAATATTACCATTTTTCTTTTTAAACCGGAGCTGATAGAGATAAGTACCGGTTGGAGCTCTTTTACCATTCACATCTCCATCCCAGCCCTGATCGGGGTTTTTACTTGTAAATAACCTTCTGCCCCACCGATCATAAATAATGAACCGGTAATCTTTTGTATCAACATAGACATTATAAGGCCTAAATACCGGATTTAACCCGCCGGGAGTAAAAGCATTCGGGACATAAATGCGAGATTCCTGCCTTATGAGAACCCGGTTCGATGCGCTTGAATCCTTTAGGCCGTAAATATTCCCATCGTTTTCCTTTGCTGTTACATAGTAGTAAAAATCGCCGGAGGATGCGTGACTTCCGGATACATCATCGGTATAAATGCCACTATTGAAAAAATTATCTGTGCTGATTTCTTTATATTGATTTTCAGGCACAATACGTCTGTGAATATCGTATTTTGCAGGCAATCCCTGCCAACCTATAAATTCATTCCACTGGAGTCTGTTTTTCATGTATTGAATATTATCACCCGATAATAATATATTATTCACAACATTGGATGAAACTGATTCATTTCCACAGCTATCTGTAGCAACCGCCTGGTAATAATAAATAAGGCTATCACTTTTAGCTGTTTTATCTTCATACGAAAACTGCCTAGTTCCCCCAAATGGAATCATTGTTAGCAACTTATAACCGGATGAAGGCTGTGTTGACCGATATAAGCGGATTGTTTTAACATAATTAGCCGTATCAACAATTCCGCGAACCAGAATATTTTCATTTCCTGCTATTACTGTAGCCGTTGACAAATATATATGTCCGGGAGCAGGCGGAGTTTTATGAAAGATACATATCTTACAACTGGAAGATGTTCGCGTGCCAGCCGTATTCTTTGCGCGAATAAAATAGCAATATTCAGTGCTGTCAGTAAGACTTGTATCAGTAAAAGCGGTGTTTCCCGGGCTATTTATTTTGATAATCTGATACGAACCACCATTGATGCTTTTGAATATCTGATATCCATCAAGTGAGGGTCTCAGGTTTATATAATCATTCCAGTTCAGTTCCACTTTTATCTGGCAAACCGAATAATTAACCGAAAGCCGGATATTTTGATGGTCTTTTCCTGAAGGACTTGTATTCCAGCAACTATCGAATGCCAGAATATTATAAACATTGATGGAGGAACATCCGTTGGACAATGAATCAATGTAATGGGTATTTTTTTTTCCAAATAACGTATCCAAAGGTGTCCAGAGATTGTTTACCTTCTTGAATATAATATAACCCCAGGTATCTTCAACAGAATTTTCATTCCAATGTATATGTATTCCGTTACCCAACACGGATACGCTGTCAGTTTGAGGAGTATTTGGTGGTGTTTTATCTTCAAATGTACCTCCATCAATATTAGATTGGGTAACACAAATAGAGGAATCCTGAAGCCGGATCTGATATGAAATATCAGCCTGGCAAACCGAAATGGTGTCCACATAATTTAATCCATGTGTTGAATCTATAAACGTCCAGTTTCCGGGACTAATTTTTTTATAAATTTTATAATAAGGCACATTTGTGGGTTGCTTGTTGTAGAAAAATTCATTCCAACCCAGAGAAGCCAGTCCGGTATTAGGTCCGGGGCTAACGGCTGTAAGCTCTAAAGATTGAAAAGTGTCTCCGGGCATTTCAACAAAGGTTTGGGGAGAAACTTCTGAAACTGTACTCACGTAATAAAAACTACCTGGCTGAGCCTGAGGTGAATGATGCTCCTCGCTTGTTGCCAATCGGTTCCATATAGTATCCACAACTGAATAATTTGAAGATGCATTCAGGCTCTGATATAAAACATAACAATGAAAAGAAGCATTAGGATCGTTTACCGGCAACCAAAAAACTTGTATCCTGTTACTGTCTTTAACAGATAAACACCTGATATCCGGAGCATCTAAAGTGTCCCCCAGTAAAAATGCAGAATTATTTGATCTACTATGCGGAAAAAAATGCTCATTCCCTTCTGCCCTGAAAATTACCATCAGAACCAAAACGATCAACAAGACTATTTTCCGGTTTTTACTCATGTATTCTAAATTTTTCCGATAACAACTTCACTAATATTATCAAACAACAAATATTGATTAGCCAGTTCTTTTATTCTTTCAGCATCAATTTCCCTGATTTTTTTCAAAAATGTTGAATAATAATCCGGAGGCAAATTATGGTCGGATAATTCCACAAATGAATCCAGTTTATCAAAATCTTTTTCCAGTGAACGCAATATTTTTCCGGGCAAATAATTTTGTATCAGCTTTAGCTCTTCTTCTTCAATAGATGTTGTTTTCAGGCGATTGATCTCCCTGTATATTTCTTGCAATGCTATTTGCGTATTTTCAGCACCTATTTCAGTGGCAATTATCCAAAGTCCTGTTTGTTGAGTACTTCCGATTGCAGACCCGATGCCATAAGTTAATCCTTTTTCTTCTCTAAGATTTTTCATCAATCTGGAACCAAAATAACCACCCAGAATTGTATTGAGTATTTTCAATTCAATAAAATCAGGATGATTTCTGTTACCTGTTTTCCATCCAAGCCGTATAGCTGATTGCACAGCATCATCCTGGATCACATGAACCTCTTTACGCTTATTTGGCGGGATTACCAGAGCCTCATCAGGTTTTGTATTCATTGCTTTATAATGCAGTTCCCCTGTTAAACCGTTTAATATGCTTTGGGCGTTCTTATGCTCGATTCCTGAAACAAAAAGCCTGACCCGTCCTTTTTCAATTATTCTTCTGTAATATTCTTTCAAATCGTTCAATTGAATACTTGGGAAAGCATCTTCGTCGATTTTGTGTCCGTAAGGATGTTTCTTCCCAAACAGCAATGGCTTCATTTCATTTTGAGCCACATATGACTTTTTCTTTATATTGGTTTTATACTGAGCATATAGCCGCTTTTTAATCTGTTCAAATTCTTTTTCAGGAAAAACAGAGTTATGAACCAGTTCAAAAATCAGTTTCATAACAGGTTCAAAATCTTTTCTAAGAGCCTGTACTTTTAAGGAAAAAAAATCTCTTTCAACAACGGGATTAAGCTTTGCTCCGTAAAAATCCAGAATTTGTGCTATTTCCAATGAGTTTTTATCATGTGTGCCCTGTAGCAACATTTTTGCTGTAAGCTGAGCCTGTAGTGTTTTATGTTCTGCAAAGGTGCCACCGTCAAAACGGATGACTAATCTGAAAAGTTTGGAATCTCCATGCTCTGTTAAATAAAGCGGACTACCCTGGTCTAATGTTATCAGTGCGTACTTTAATGGTCTTACTTCCCGTACTTGCTGTATGTCGGGAGCTACTGTGCGATCTGCTTTCATAATTTTGTTTTTCTATCTGATTAACGTGAGAGTGCCTGTCTTTGTTTTAGTTTTCCCTTCAATTCCTGTATAAACTACACGATAAAGATAGACACCTGCCGGGGCCGGCCTGTTCTTGTATTTACCATCCCATCCATCATTCAAACTCGCGGACTCAAATACAATCACTCCTTGTTTATTCATGATCTGCATCCGGAAAGATTCTATAGCTACTCCATATGCTTTAAATTCATCATTATACCCATCGGAGTTTGGTGTAAAGGCATTGGGCATGTACAGCATTCCGCATTCTTTAACCTTTACAATAAACTCATGGGTAATTTGTTCATCTGCATCATTAACAACTGAAACAGTATAACGTTGTGATTGTCTGGGATGAATATTAATTATACTGTCGGTGCTTCCATTGGACCATAAATAACTTTTGCCTCCACTGGCCCATAAAGTAGCGTCTTCACCTGCGCAAACCTCTAAATCCTCTGAAAATTCAACACTTCTCGCTGGTTGTGTTTGCTCAATATCTTCTGTTAAATGTACATTCTTATCCTGCTCAGGATTTTCAGCAATCTTTTTATACGAACGATTAAATGCAATGCTTTTTGTTTGTTTTTGTTTGTCTGCAACCTCTATATCATTTGTCTTTTTGCTATCAATAGTAGATATTTGCCCTGTATTTTCTGCTTTATGGTTTGACACCTCCCGGTTTTTCCCATTTATACTGTTTTTTCTGCTTTCTGTGGAGGTATTTTGTTCCGAAGATGCAATATTTACTTTTTCCGCTTTCTTATCAGTTTCAGGTATAGGTTTCTCTGGATGGTTTGTGAAATCTTCTACCTGTTCCTTATGCGTTTGCTGAGGCATTTTAGTTTTCTCTTCAGGATTTTCTTTAAGAACAGCAAAATAAATAACAGAAGAAATAGCAACAACGCCAACTGCACCTGCCCACCAACTTATATTTGATGTAGCTGTAGTACCTGTTGTAGATAAATTTTTTTCCAGATTCTGCCACACATGATCATCCGGTTTCTCACGGTAGCCTTTCAGCTTTTCTTTAACAAATTGTCCTATGTTGTTGTAGTTCTTCATTTTAGTTATTTTTCATAATCCAAAAGCATTTTTCGTAATAACTTCCTGGCTTTCAATAATTGTGTTTTGGAGGTATTTTCTGAAATACCCATTTTTTCTGCTATTTCTTTGTGCGAATAACCCTCGATATCAAACATGTTGAAAACTGACCGGTATCCCGGTGGTAATTTCTGAACTACCGCCAGAATATCCTGAACCTCTAAGTTATCGCTAATGGTATCTTGCGAAGGGATCGATTCCGAATAATCTTCAACATCTTTATGATAAAAATGCTTCAGATTTGCCCTGTAATGGTTCAGTGCTGTATTGACCATAATTCTTTTCATCCAGCCTTCCAGGGAACCCTCATAACGAAATTTTTTCAGATTATCAAAGATCTTCATAAACCCTTCCTGCAAAATATCTTCTGCTGTCGCCCGGTTATGACTATAACGCATACAAAGCGGCAGCAGCACAGGTGCATACTTATCAAACAACAGCTTTTGATACTTTTTGCTTTTCCTGATACATCCCTTTATTATTTCTTTCTCCGAAGCCATTGTTTCAGGTATAGGACAGATTATAAACACCAAAAGTTGCCCTGATTAGCAACAGCAAAACACAGTGTTTTATTTCGCTCTGTAAAACAGGATGTTTTGTTTGTTCTCTGCAAATAAAGTCTGACATTCTTTAAAAAAATTTTCAGCGGTTATATTTTTATAATATTCATTCTGCTGCTCAAATAGGGCAGCATTTCCCAAAAGTTCAAAGTATGACAGATTCATCGCTTTTTCCAGCACTCCTGATTTTTCTTCTTCAAGACGAAGTAATGCTTTATTTTTGGCTTTATTCAGTTCTGTTGCTGTTATTTTCTCTGATGAAATTTTCTCCAACTCTTTATCAATTGCTGTATTTGCCTCTGATATGTTTACATTATCATGCACTTTCCCTGCAATAACAAATAATCCCGGCTCTATATCACCGGAAATATAAGCATCTATTTGTGAAAAGAGTTCTTCATTTTTTACCAATTGATTTTTTAGTCGCGAGGAATCACCATCCGCCAGAACATCTGAGATCAGATCATGTATGTAATATCTTTCTGATAATCGGTCAGCCATATGATATGTTCTTACAATCATAGAAGAAGGTACAGAGCGAATAACTTCCTTGAAACGAGGTTCTGTTTGAATCGGTTCAGCCGGCAAATCTCTTTTATAAGGTAGGGAAGCCGGTGGTATATCTCCAAACCATTTGTTCACCATATCATAAACTTCTCCGGGCTTCAGCGGTGAGGCCACAGCAAGAACTACATTATTGGGAGCGTAAAATCTGGAATAGAAATCCAGCACATCATTTCGTTTCACTTTTTTAATATGTTCAATTTCCCTGCCAATCGTTGACCATTGATAAGGATGTGTTTTGTAACTCAAATCTGTAGCTATTGACCATAAATCACCATAAGGTTGATTCAGGTAACGTTCCTTAAACTCTTCAATGACAACACTTTTTTGTATATCCAGCTTTTCCTGGCTTAAACTTAAAACTTCCATACGATCGGCTTCAAGCCAAAGAGCAGTTTCCAGGTTTACAGATGGTAACGTTATGTAGTAATTTGTTATATCCTTATTGGTAAATGCATTGTTCTCCCCACCGGCCATCTCAAGCTCCCGGTCAAAAGCCAGAACATTTGCCGAGCCTTCAAACATCAAATGTTCAAACAAATGTGCCAGCCCGGTCATATCCGGATGCTCATCTCTGGAACCTACATTATACATCAGATTAACTGCAGCAATATCAGATTTTTCCTCCTGATGCACCAGCAATTTTAATCCATTTGCCAGCTTATAGTTTTCATATTTTAACATATTTGATTTTTTATACGTTTACAAAGTTAATGATTAAGTTCGTAGTCACACGAATCTAACGCATGCCTTATTAGATGTAATATTGACATCATGATTAAAAGACGGCCATGTGATGCTTTTTGTTCAAATCCCGTACAAAACAATCGTCTTATTAAAGTGGTTTTCGCTTTCAATGGATTCGAAAAGAGGAATAAAAATATTACTTTTGCTATAATAAATTTAACTGATAAAAAAATATACTATGAAACGAGATGATGTATTATTTGATCTGATAAAACAGGAAAAGGAACGTCAGATGAATGGTATTGAGCTTATCGCATCCGAGAATTTTGTCAGCGAGCAGGTAATGGAAGCAGCAGGTTCAGTATTGACCAATAAATATGCAGAAGGCTATCCTGGCAAGCGATATTATGGTGGTTGTCAAATTGTTGACCAAAGTGAAGAATTGGCTATTGAGCGTGCCAAAGAGTTGTTTAATGCTGAGTTTGCTAATGTACAGCCACATTCCGGGGCCCAGGCAAATGCTGCTGTAATGTTTGCTGTTCTGAAACCGGGCGATAAATTCATGGGACTTGATCTTGCTCATGGCGGGCACTTATCTCACGGTTCACCTGTTAATTTATCAGGTAAGCTTTATAATCCCGTAAGTTATCATGTTCGTGAAGAGGACGGTTTGATCGACTATGAAGAAATGGAAAAAACAGCCAAAGAAGAAAAACCCAAGTTAATCATTGCCGGAGCTTCAGCCTATTCCCGCGACTGGGATTATATCCGGATGAGAAAACTGGCCGATGAGATTGGAGCTATTTTGATGGCAGATATTGCTCATCCTGCCGGACTTATTGCACGTGGTTTGTTAAATGATCCGTTGGAACATTGTCATATTGTGACAACTACTACACATAAAACATTAAGAGGTCCGCGCGGAGGTCTTATACTTATTGGTAAAGATTTTGAAAATCCCTGGGGCATTGCAACTAAAAAAGGTACGGTCAGAAAAATGTCTTCTTTAATAAATTCTGCCGTTTTCCCAGGACAGCAAGGCGGCCCTCTGGAACACATCATTGCAGCTAAAGCTGTAGCTTTTGGAGAAGCTTTATCCGATGATTACATGGATTATATTATCCAGGTTAAGAAGAATGCAGAGTTAATGGCAAAAGCTTTCATGGACATAGGATATAAGGTCATTTCCGACGGTACCGATAATCACCTTATGCTAATTGATCTAAGACCAAAATTCCCGGATATTACCGGAAAAGAGGTTGAAAATATATTAATGACGGCAGACATAACCATCAACAAAAATATGGTACCCTTTGATTCACGTTCTCCTTTTAAAACATCAGGATTGAGAGTTGGTACTCCCGCTGTTACAACGCGTGGCTTAAAAGAAGAACATATGCCTCAAATTGTTGATTTTATCGATGAAGTCATATCCAATATTGATAACGAAGATGTGATAAGCAATGTAAAAAAGAAAGTAAATAATTTGATGAGTGAATTTCCGCTTTTTGCATATTAATAATTGGATTACAACAAATAATTAAAAAGGCTGCCCGTTTGGACAGCCTTTTTAATTTAGAAAAACTTACTTAAATAAATATTATTTAAAATCAATAATTTTTATTTAGCTTCAGTAGTTTCTTCCGGCCACCAGCTATCAACCATAACTTCGTGAGATACATACCATTCTTTAGCTGCAACCATAGTATCGTCACCTTCTTCAATAGCACCCATCAGATCATAAAGCTCTGTTTCTTCAAGATTGAAATTTTTGAAAAATTTCTCTAATTTTGGGAAATCTTCAGCAAAACCTTGTCTTGAAACGATAGCACATACATCTTTAGGATAGATATCTTTTGGATCCTCCAGATATTTCAGGTCATAATTAGCCCATTTAAAATGAGGTTTCCAGCCTGTAATAACGATCGGTTCTTTTTTGTTATATGCTTTTTTAAGCGCTGCTACCATAGCAGTACCGCTGGATGTAACCTGTTCAAAGTCCAGGTTATAAGCTTCAATAGCTTTTTCAGTATTACCGTGGATACCTGCACCACTGCCAATACCAATAATTTCATTATTAAACTCTTCAGCTACATCATTAAGCTGTGGGATGGAATCAATATCCACATACTGAGGGACAACAAGACCTGTTGTACCGCCACTGAATGATTCACCAACTTTTACAAGTTTATCACCATATTTTTCCCAATAATCAGCATGAGTATGTGGCAACCATGCATCAAGGAAAAGGTCAGCATCTCCCTTAGCCAGAGAAGCATAAATTGGACCCGGTTCAATAGGTTTGATTGTTACATCATAATTATTATTTTCCAGAGCGGCTTTTGCCAGGTGAGT
>JAIPAE010000005.1 GCA_021740245.1 Bacteroidales bacterium
GAGACTCGAACTCGCGACCTCCGGCGTGACAGGCCGGCATTCTAACCAAACTGAACTACCAGACCAAAATTTTTATGAACCTTGCTTTATCAAAGCGAATGCAAATGTAATATAGTTTTTTCACAGGGCAAACTTTTTAGCGATTTTTTTTATAAAAAATCACTATTCTTTTTCTGGATTTTGAATGTCAATAATATAAATCGGCCAGAGTCTGCTACGTAAACCGTAAAACAACATCCAGAAAAGGTTTCAGTATCTTTTTGATAACGATCATTATTTCACGACCCGGAACATTTTATTAAACCTGATCTTACGGAATAATCCTTTTTTGTTGTAGTCAAGAGAAAGCCATACAAAAGAAGCTCTGCCTACAACGTGATCCATGGGGACATAGCCCCAGTAACGTGAATCCAGAGAATTATGGCGATTATCACCCATCATCCAGAAATAGTTCATCTGAAACGTATAGGTGCTGCTTTCTTTTCCATTAATAAATATTTTGTCGTCCTTAATTTCCAGATCATTTTTTTCATAAACATCAATGATCCGTTTATACAATGCAATATTCTCTGTATTTATGTTTATTGTTTTTCCTTTTTCAGGGATGTAAATGGGCCCGAAGTTATCGATGGTCCATTTGTAATTCACATGATGTGGAAAGATATCAGGATTCCATTCACTGGCTTTCTGAATAACAGGCTCTACTTTTTTAACATTTGACAATTTACTGATCTTTGATTTCACATCATCTGTCATGACATAATGAAAATGCTTGAATGTTCTGTCCAACGTGTCTCCCTCGGTAATATCATATTTTTCTATTATAGACGGATGGATCGGGGTTCCGTTAGTTGTAACCTTATATTGAAACTGAGCGTTTTCCGGTAATTTTTGTTTCTTACCATTTATATAAACCTGTTGGTCAACAATTTTTAGCGAGTCTCCCGGAAGCCCGATGCAACGTTTTACATAATTTTCACGCTTGTCCACGGGCCGGTAAACAATTTTACCGAACTGTTGCGGATTATTCCATAATACATTACGACCGACTTTTTTGGCTTTGTTCAAAAACTTTTGAGTTCCAGGCTTAATGTTATGGAATTGTTGAGGGTTTTGCATCATATAGCGTTCCCCCAATTGCCGGATAATGGAATTATATGTTTGAGCCGGATATTGAAGTACAACAGTATCGCCGGCAGGAAAATTAAAAACGACTACGTCTTTGTGGTCAACTTCATCCAGTCCGGGAAAACGGTAATAGGGGAGTTTTACCCATTCCACATAGGACTTTATGTTTGAGCCTGGTAAGGAATGATGCATAAACGGTATAGAAAGCGGCGTGTTAGGAACCTTTGGTCCGTATGCAACTTTGCTTACAAACAGAAAATCACCTATCAGCATAGATTTTTCCATAGATGAAGTGGGTATTGTGTAGGCTTCAATTAAAAATGTCCGTATTATTGTAGCGGCAATAACAGCAAAAATTATTGCATCAATCCATTCACGAGCCCAGGTCTTTTCTATTTTAGGCAAATCTGGTGTAGGAGTGTAGGTTTCTTTTTTTGAAAATCCAAGATATGGTAAATAGATATAAGGAAAAATTACTGATAATGCTTGTTGCCCAAGGCTAAACTTTTTGAAGTTCTTTAAAAATTCCACAACCATGAGCATGATGGTGAATACATTGATAAACGGGATCAATAAAAATATGTACCACCATAACGGTTTATGGATTATTTTTAACCAAACATAAAAATTATAAAAAGGGATTAATACCTTCCAGCCAGGTTCCCCGGCTTTTTCAAACATACCCCATAAGCCTGCAACTGAAGCAATAAAGAATATTATTGTTAAAATGATATAAATACTCATAGCTGTTATTTGTTTTGTCCACTAAGTTCTTAAAAATAAATACACTGTACCGTTAAATAATGTTAAGTTGTTTAAAACAACATATCCCGCATTTCAAAATAGCCTTTTTTGTCTTTTACCCATTCTGCTGCGATTACAGCTCCAAGGGCAAAACCATTTCTGTTTTTGGCATGATGACTGATAGTTAATAAATCTACATCGGAATCCCATGTGATGGTGTGGTCTCCGGTTACCTCTTCTTTGCGTTCAGAGATAACTGTTAGCTGAGAATCAATGTTATTTTCTTTCTTTACCCATGATTCATATTTGTGATGCCTGTTGATTAAATCCTTTGCCAGTGTAATAGCAGTTCCGCTGGGAGCATCTTTTTTATGTATATGATGTGTTTCCTCTATTTTGGCCCGGTATTGTTTGTGCGGATTTATCAGTTCTGTGAGTTTGCGGTTTAGCTCAAACAAAATATTTACACCAATACTGAAGTTGGGAGCAAAAAATAAAGTCTTACCGTTTTCTTTAATCTGTTTTATGATTTCCTCGCGCTTAGTTTCCCAGCCGGTAGTGCCGGTTACAACCGGAAGGTTTAAAGTATGACAGCGAATAATGTTGGAAACCACAACTTCTGGTAATGAAAAATCAATAACAATGTCGCAACCGGTCAGAATATCTTCTTTCTCATTCCAGTCATTTTCATTGTCAATAATGCAGGCTATGTTATGGCCGCGTGTTTGAGCGACTTCTTCGATTTTTTTTCCCATCCGTCCGTATCCGGTGATTGCAATTTTCATATGTCTATATTGATTTTCATGGTACTATGTTTACGTCGTCATATTATACGGTGGAACCCCATCCTATAGCCCGCCTAAGGCGAATCATCTTCTTGTGTGTTTATGGCAAACATGTTCGTTTCATATGAATATGATTTAAAACGATAAACTGATTTTAATTCCCCCGTTATAACTGCCCGGAGCAAACCCTCTTACTTCCGGTTGTAGACGAACACTTAGATCATCACTAACATCAAAATAAAATAAATGAGCATCTACAGCGGCGTCAACAATGTTCAGAATATATAAACCGGCAGTGATGATTACACTCATTTCCAGATTCCTGTGATAATACTCCCTTCTTAACCGGATATTTTCTGTGGTATAACGCAATGAGGTGACTGTCGTACTGTCATTGTCTGTCCGCGCAATATAGGCGTTCCGGTATTTTTTATATTCGCGGTTGTTGTTAATGATAAAATAGGTTGATGTTCCCAAAGCAGCATATATAACAGGTATTTTCCAGTATTTTTTATTGTAAGCCTGACCAAGTCCGGGAAGTATTGCAGATAAACGGGCTGCTTTTTTGGGCGAATGCAACTGGACAATAGTATCTTTTTTGGGTGTAACCGTTTTATAGTCGCTATTGGTGGTGTCAGCAGGTGTGTTACTTTTTTGACTGATTCCCTGTTGAACCAAAATAAAGCAAAACAACAAACCCAACAACATTTTAATAAATAATGTTTTTCGGTATTTTTCTGATTTTGCAGTCTTTATTGATCTGTGGTGATTGGTCACTGTTTTACAAGATTAAGAATCCAATTGCTCCAAAGCATCTATCAGATTTTCCAATTCATCGTCAGAGGAAAAAGAAATAATGATATTACCTTTTCCTTTCTGGTTACGTTTCATGGAAACTTTTTTTCCCAGTTTTTCTGATAAACGGTTCGAGGCCTCTTTATATTTTTCCGGGAGTGCATTTTGCTTTTTCGCTGTAGTCTTTTTCTTGTTTTTAAAAGCGATCAGATTCTTGACTATTTTCTCAACATCCCTGACAGAAAGATCGTTAGCGATAATTTCCTCTAAGATATCCTGTTGTGTTTCTTCAGCTGTGACATTGACGATTGCCCGGGCGTGTCCCATGGATATCTTACTGTCTCGTAAAGCTACCTGAATATCCGGTGGGAGTTTCAAAAGCCGGATATAATTAGTAATGGTAGATCGTTTTTTTCCGATTCTTTCCGAGAGTTTTTCTTGTGTAAGGCTGCATTCTTCCATTAGCCGCTGGTAGCTTATGGCTACTTCTATAGCATTCAGGTCGCGGCGTTGTATGTTTTCTACCAGCGACATCTCAAGCATTTGCTGATCGTCAGCAATGCGGATAAATGAAGGAATACTTTCCAGACCGGCAATTTTGGAAGCCCTAAGACGGCGTTCTCCTGATATCAGTTGGTATTTTTCATACCCCATTTTTCTGACTGTCAGGGGTTGGATTACTCCTTGTTCTTTGATTGATTGCGAGAGCTCTTGTAGCCCTTCCTCCTCAAATTCCGACCGGGGCTGAAATGGATTGGCTTCTATACTTTCAACAGGTATTTCGGCTACTGATCCGGCAACATATTTCCCGGCGTCTACACCTTTTGTAGTAATATCTGTATCCGGATTTTCCAGCAATGCTCCTAATCCTTTGCCTAATGCTTTCTTTTTTGCATTCATTGATCAGTTCGTCTTAATTTGTTTGTCCTCGTTTTTGATACGCGTCATATCATTACGCTGAAGTATTTCTCTGGCCAGGTTCAGATAATTTATAGCCCCCGTGCTATCAGCATCATGCATAATGATACTCTCACCATAACTTGGCGCTTCTCCAAGATGTGTGTTCCGGTGAATAATGGTTTCAAATACCATTTGCTGAAAGTGCGTTTTTACCTCATTGACAACTTGTTTTGCCAGCCGGAGCCTGCGATCAAACATAGTCAGCAACAAACCTTCAATTTCCAGATCAGAGTTTAATCGTGACTGAACAATTTTGATAGTATTTAACAATTTGCCTAATCCTTCCAGGGCAAAATACTCACATTGAACCGGTACAATTACCGAATGTGCGGCTGTCAATGCGTTAACCGTTATTAACCCTAAAGAAGGTGAGCAGTCTATAATGATAAAATCATAATCATCCATAATCCCGCCAACAACCTTCCTCATGATTTTTTCCCGGTTTGGCATATTGATCATTTCAATTTCAGCACCTACCAGATCAATATGAGCCGGTAAGAGATGAAGGTTGGGCGTTTCGGTCTCCAGAACAATCGCTGACGGGTCCTGATCATCAACCATGCATTCATATATGGATGTTTTAATATTTTTAGGATCAAAGCCAACACCTGATGTGGCATTTGCCTGTGGATCAGCATCTATTAATAATGTTTTCTTTTCCAATACAGCCAGCCCTGCAGCCAGGTTAATAGCAGTGGTCGTTTTCCCAACACCACCTTTTTGATTTGCTATTGTAATTATCTTTCCCATAAAAATAATTCGTCTATAAATTTAATGTTTTACCTATGTCGAATAATATAAGTTCTTTTTGCACGGAAGAAAACTGTTCTACTGCCTCTTCTTTATCGATTTTAATAAGATCAAAAGTATCGTAATGCATTCCGATGATGGTTTTGCAGTTGATAAAATCGGAAGCCATAATAGCAGCTTCTGTATTCATCGTGAAGTCTCCGCCTATAGGCAAAAACGCAAAAGCCATGTTTTTGAACTCAGTGATCAGTTGCATGTTGGTTGTTAGTCCGGTATCTCCGGCAAAATAAAAACTACCTTCGCTGCTTTCTATGATAAAGCCACCGGCAATACCGCCATAGGAACCATCCGGAAAACTACTCGAGTGAACCGCCTGAACATAACTAACCAAACCAAAATCAAATCCTGCGGAACCTCCCACATTCATCGGATGGGCATTGTCTATCCCTTTTGCTTTATACCAATTGATAATCTCAAAATTGGAGATCAACATGGCGCCAGTTCTATGGGCAATCGGTTCAACATCAGCAATATGATCCTCATGGGCATGAGAAATCAAAATATAATCCGCTTCAATTGTATTGATGTCGATATCTTTTGCCAATGGATTTGGGCTTATATATGGGTCAAATAGTAGCTTTTTACCTTTAACTTCAACTAAAAAGCACGAATGCCCGTAGCTTGTAACTTTCATGTTATACCTGTTTTGATGTTTGCACAAATTTACGGAAATAATCGAGTGTTATTGTAAATAACAAAATGAATATAAATTTTTAACTGACAATCAGTATTGCCAGCGCTAAAAAAAAATTCCTGTTCTACTCGGTTTTGTTTTCTTCTGAGTTTAAGTCGTCAAAGCTTAGATTAGAAAAGCTAGAGCCTTTCAGCGATTCATTATCTTGTTTTTCAGAATCTTCTTGTTTTTTTTGCTCATCTTTTTCATGAGTTTTCTCAATAACCTCTTGCCTGGTTTTAATAAATTCGATCACATCCTCTAATGCATCGGTGAATTTTTCAAAATCTTCTTTGTATAAAAATAACTTGTGCTTTTCATAAAAGAATTTTCCCTGTTCTTTACTGAACCTGCGCTTACTTTCGGTGAGTGTCAGGTAATATTCTCCCTTGCGGGTTTCTTTGACATCAAAAAAATAAGTTCTTTTCCCTGCTCTCACTGCATTTGCGTAAATCTCATTTCTCCCTGTGTTCTCTGACATAATCAATCATTGTTTGATGTTAAGCAAATAACTTCCATTTATCATAAGGCAAATATATAAAAAAAGTTTTTTAAAAAATAATTTTATTAAAGAATGACTGATTAAGTATTTTTATCGTAACGCAGTTTGCAAAAACCATTACTTTTGCAGGGGTTTAAAATTTTGAAAAAAAACAATGTTAACGAGAAGGCATTTGAGAATTAAAGTGATGCAGGCTATTTATGCCCATCATAGTATTGGTAAAGAATCATTGGGAGAAGGCGAAAAAAAAATGGTAAAAAGCTTTGATCAGCTTTTTGATCTTTTTATTTTCCAACTATCATTTCTGGTTGAAATCTTTGATTTTGCGGAACAGAAAATCGAAGAAGGTAAAAATAAGTTATTACCAACACGTGAAGACCTCGAACCTAATGTTTTGTTCATCAAAAACCGCGTTATAGAAAAAATCCGAAATAACAGAAATTTTCGCAATAATTATAAAAGACTGAGCATTAACTGGAAAGAGCATTCTGATATTGTGCGTAAGATATACCATCAAATTCGTGAAAGTAAGATTTACAGGGATTTCATGCAAAAGGAAAAAAGTTCTTTTCAGGAAGACCAGGAGCTGTTAATTAAAATTGTCAAAGAGTTTTTATCTGCTTTTTATCCATTAAAAAATCTGTATGAAGAAAAAAATATCTTTTGGGATGAAGATTTTTATGCTTCCAATATGTTGCTGATAAATATGTTGGAAAGTTGGCGCCCTGAAGATGATGAGTTCACCCAATTACCTTCAGTTTTTAAGGATTTGGATGAAAACGGTAAAAGTGAAGACCGGCAATTTGCCATTGACTTATTCCGAAAAACTGTTGCCAGCGGCGATGAATTTGAAGAAACCATTGCGACCAGAGCCAAAAACTGGGAATTTGACCGTATTGCAAAGGTGGATGTTATTTTGTTAAAAATGGGTATCATAGAGATATTGAATTTCCCGTCTATCCCGGTAAAAGTGACACTAAATGAATACATCGAGATATCAAAATACTACAGCACACCTAAAAGCCGGATTTTTATCAATGGTATTCTGGATAATTTGATAGCCGAGTTTAAAGCTGAAGGCAAAATTAATAAAACCGGAAGAGGGTTGATTAACAACTGATCGTTATAGTTTCCATTGGTTTTTTGCTGTTTAATGTTATCTTTGCATTGCTTTTATATTTAAAAAACTATATTTTAAAATGAAATTGAAATACCAGATCATAAGCGTTTTTGTTTTTTTGATGCTTTTTACAGCATGTAATAACGGGTCTCAAAAGGAAACCATCTCCACAGATGTTATCAACAATCCTAGTTCTGCCAGTAGTAAAAACAATAAAAAAGAACAACCCAAAATAGAGTTCAGTACAAAAGAACACGATTTTGGCAAGGTTATTAACGGGGAAATTGTCCGCTATAATTTCAAGTTTACTAATACCGGCGGTTCGGACCTGGTTATAACTTCAGTAAACGCTGATTGTGGATGCACAGTGGCGGAGTATTCCCGTAAACCTGTAAAACCTGGCGAAAAGGGATACATTAATATACAGTTTGATTCCAATAACCGTACTGGCTTTAACCATAAAACAGCAACTGTTTTATCTAATGCAGTGCCTAACAAGGTACAATTGCATATAAAAGCAAAAGTATATCAACCATAAATATAAAAATTTTAAATCTTAATTAATATGGAATATTTAAATGTAATGTTACAAGGAGGCTTCGGTGAAGGGGGAGCTCAAAGTTTAATTTTTCTTGCCCTGATTATTGTTGTTTTCTGGTTGTTTTTTATACGGCCTCAAACGAAGAAAAACAAAGAGCTGAAAAAGTTTCGCGAAAACCTTGAAAAAGGTCAGAAAATAGTAACTATTGGCGGAATTCATGGTAAAGTTATTGAAGTGAAAGATAGAACAGTGATGATTGAAGTTGAAGGCCAAAACCGCCTGAAATTGGATAAAGCTGCTATTTCTAATGAGTACAAAGAAGAGGATGCAGCAAATAAACGGCAATAGTTTGTAAACCCCGGTAATATGACGAAGGGAAAACTGTTTTCCCATTGGCCGCAAAAGGCTTTGAAAATACGGGATAAAAAGTTTCGTAGCCGCTTAAGTATTTTTGCTGTTTGCGTTCTTATAGCAATGTTTCTATGGATTGTAATTAAGCTAAGCGACTCTTATTATACAGAAGTGGAATATCCGGTTAGCTTTGACAATCAAACCAGCGATCGTATTTTATCTGCTTATTCCGACTCAACGCTTCAGGTCGGGATTCATGCGAAAGGTTTCAAACTATTGAATCTTAAATGGTTTAATGCTGCTGATAAGATTGAATTTAACCTGAATCATTTGAGCATGAAGCCTTATATTAGCTCAGGACATTACAACTTTTATCTCCTTACTGATGAAATGTTGAAAGATGTTAATAAAAAGCTGGAGAAAGTTTCCAAAGTCAGGGATATTATTCCTGATACCATTTTTTTAATGATGGATGAGAAAGGAAAGCGTAAAGTTCCGGTTCAGCTTGTAACTGAAGTATCTTATAAATCTCAGTTTGAACCATATCGGGAACCGGAACCACAACCTGACAGCATATGGGTAACAGGTCCGAAATCTTTGGTTGAAGATATTGACTATATCAGAACAGAAACATATCGTGCGAATGATGTGGACGATGATATATCAGAGGTACTTAAACTTATCATACCCGATATGATCCAGGCTGATAAACAAAAGACAACCCTGAATATTAATGTTGAGGAATATACGGAAATATCGGTAAATATTAAGGTAGATGCCAGGATGCCTGCGGGCAGAAACCTGGAAGCAAAAACCTTTCCGAATAAAGTTGAAGTCTCCTTTTGGGTGGCTTTGAAAGATTATCAAAAAATTACCCCGGGACAGTTTACGGCATTGATAGATTTAAGAAAATCGGAAATACAAGAGGAAGAAAAAGCCCTCGTCAGAATTACAAGATTTCCTTCTTATGTGAAAAATATCCGCGTGAAACCACGATATGTGGAATATATTATTCGTGATCATGAATGAATTACTGAACATTGGTTTGACAGGTAATATCGGAAGTGGAAAATCGACGATTGCCAAAGCTTTAAAAATAATGGGATATCCGGTTTATCATTCGGATATCAGAGCCAGGCAAATGTATTATCTCAAACCGGTTAGAGATGAGATCTATCAACTATTAGGTGATGATGCTTTTGAAAACGAACAAATTAACCTGAAGAAATTGGCCGGTATAATTTTTCAGGATGATGAAAAGCTTAAAGCAGTTAATAGCATAATACATCCCAGAGTAGCAAAGGATTACAGAGACTGGTTGATGCGCCAAAAAGCTTCGGTGGTTTTTCAGGAAACAGCACTGTTGTTTGAAACGGGCATGCAAAGCCAATATGACGCTGTGATAACTGTCATTGCACCAGGGGAAATCCGATTAAAAAGAACGATGAAAAGGGATACTGCAACAAGAGAAGAAGTAATGCGTCGATTAAAACATCAGATGGATGAGCAAAAAAAAGCTGATCTGGCTGATTTTGTAATTGTAAATGATGATAAGCAAGCGGTATTACCGCAGGTTCTGAAGATCTTATCTGTTTTGGATGAGCAATTATGAAGCAAGCTGTGGATTCTGAAAATACGGTGATCTTTTCAACAGCATCCTTTCCGCCAGTGGAATATATGGCCTGTATGTTAAAGTATAAAAAGATATGGCTGGAAGGTGATGAAAATTTTAACAAACAAAGCTACCGGAACAGATATATCATAAATTCATCTAATGGACCATTAAATCAGGTGATTCTGGTGAAAAGACTACATTACAAAAAAACAAAAGTAACAAAAGTTGGTGTTGATTATTCGTTGAACTGGCCGGAACAGTTTTGGCGTGCTGTTTTTGCCGCATATAATAATTCCCCGTTTTTTTTATTTTATCAGGATGATTTAAAAACCTTTTTTCAAAAACGTTTCAATACACTGTGGGAATTTAATTGGGAATCTATGCAAATGGTGATGGATTGGATTGGTTTGGAAAAAGAGATTTATGTCAGTCTGGATTTTAGAAAGTATTATAATAAAACAACTGATCTTCGATATAATATCCATCCCAAATGTCCATCAGTGTTGAAAATGGAGCCCTGGACGCAGGTATTTGACAAAAAGTACGGATTTAATCCCAAAGTTTCGATCCTTGACTTGTTATTTAATAAAGGTCCGGAAAGCTATATTTATCTGAAAAATATGGCTAATCAGGATATTCTATCCTGACGTGATACATGTTATGTAGCTTGCGTTTAATGATTTTCTTGGCTACCGATATATCTGAAAAGGTAATATCAGCATTGAAAAACTGATCTTCCTGCATCTGTTGGTTAATAATCTTATCTACCAGGTTACTGATATTCTGCTCCGTTGGTTCTTTTAAACTTCTGGAAGCAGCTTCTACAGAATCGGCCATCATAACGATTGCTGTTTCTTTTGAAAAAGGCTTGGGGCCATGATATTGAAAGTTAGTGACATCAATCTCCTCATCCGGGTTTTCATTCTTTTCCATTCGGTAGAAATAGTCTACCTTCTTGGTTCCGTGATGTGTCCGGATAAAGTCGATAATTTGTTCAGGCAACTTATGTTTCTTGGCTATTTCTATGCCTTCCGTGACATGATCAATTAGTATGCGGGCACTTTCCAGGTTGTTGACTTCCTCATGGGGATTGTAATTTCCATTTTGATTTTCAATAAAATACATCGGATTTAGCATCTTTCCGATATCATGATATAAGGAACCTGTACGCACCAGTAGCACACTGCCACCAATACTATGAACAACATCTTCACTGATATTGGCCACCTGTATGGAATGTTGAAATGTTCCCGGTGCCTTTTCAGCAAGTTTTCGCAATAGCTTGCTATTGGAATCCGAGTATTCCATCAATGATACATCTGTTATTAATCCCAGCAACTTTTCCATAATGTAAACCAGAGGATAGGCAAACATCGTTATAAGTGCCGAACCTGCAAACATTGCAAACTGAACAGGTTCAATAGTCTTAATATCGGCTGATGTCAATAGAGTCATGCCTACATAAGTTAAAGAATAGGATAAAAAGATAAATATCGAAGTGACAAAAAACTGGGAACGTTTTTGTAAATCGACAATAGTAATGATTGTTATGATGCCGGCAATAAGCTGTAGAAAGACAAATTCAAAACTGTTGGGTACAATGAAACTGATTAGAATAATAGCAATCAGGTGAACAAAAAGTGCAAGGCGGGTGTCAAAAAATGCCCGGATTACTATCGGTAAGATACAAATGGGCAATAAATAAATGTATATTGATGAAAATGTGTTGGAAATCCAGCTTGTCAGAAAAACCATTAATATCAGCATTAATAATATCAAAATGATTTTCCTGTTGTTGTCGAAAACATCCGGCCAGAAATAATAAAGAAAGAGCACTAACATTAGAATACTAATGCTCACCAGAATAATTTGCCCTACAATGATACTGTTGTATTTATAATCGCTAAGTAAACTTTCCTCATATTCTTTTTTAAGCGAAATTAAAAGCTGATAAGTTTCTTCATCAACAGGTTCACCTTGCGAAACAACCAGTTCTCCTTTCTGAACCATGCCATTGGTTAATGAAATACGGCTGATTAAATTCTTACGCTCCTGAGCTGTTTTTTCCGGAGCATATATGATATTCTGCTGAAGATATGGTAATAAAGAATTAGCAACAATACTACTGTCAAAGGTTGTATTGTTTAAATTATTTCTGATGAAATCTTCTGCATGTTCGGATGTGAAAAAATGTGAAAACGGATATTCTTTAGCAACCTTATTTTTAATCAGATATAGTGAATTACCATCAAATTGATTTTTAATTGTTTTATCAATTTCGATTAATCCATGTTGACCTATAGAATCATATAATCGCAATAAACGTTTGCGGTGATTTTTGTAAAAATTTGAATTGAAGCTTATCTCCGGATATTTTGATTGCCAGTTATCCTTAAATTCACTGATCAAATCCGGGCGATTATCCGGATAAATTTCATCATTGTATTCAAAATAAGGTCTGAGGTCTTTAAGGATTTCATTTTTTTTCTTTTTGATAGTTTCTTCCGATTTTTGAATCGGGAAAGCCGTAGGTGCGATCAAATCTTTATGACGCCAGGGTTTGCCTTTTTGAAACTCATATTTGAATTTGGCTTCGTTAGGAAAAAAGTATATAATCGCTACTATGGACAGGGCAAAGAGCGAAATCTTATATATTTCCTGATAATGATGACGTAAATATGAGATGATTTTTTTCATTTCTGATTGCGAAATTAAACATTTCCATTAAAAGATGTTAACTTTACATTGAAATTCAATAAACTTATATCATGAATCCTGCTATCTTTTATCAATTCTGCATTATCTTTGCATTTCATAACTCCTTTAACAAAAAATAAGGTTATAAGTTGAGCAGTAAAAGAAAATAAGCTATGACATACGGAATAAACCTTTTGAGTATTATTGCGGTTCGTGAAGCTCCATCTGATAAATCTGAGATGGTAAACCAGCTCTTGTTTGGTGAAGTCTTTGAAGTCGAAAAAATACAAAGCGGTTGGGCATATATTTCATCTGCACACGATAATTACAAAGGCTGGATTGATAAAAAACAAATGGTAGGAATAGGAGAAGAAGAATACAACCGGTTGAATACGGTTGAAAATTTTGTAAGTACGGATATAGTGCAAATTACACATAACAAAACAACAGGCGATTTAATATCTGTAGTAGCCGGCAGTAGTTTTCCACAAGTGGATGAGTTATTAAATTTCAATATGGCTGGCAGGGATTTTTCTTATGAGGGACTAAAAGGTGATCTGATCAATGGTACATATTTTGATCAAATTCCGGCAATTGCAGATATGTTCAAAGGAGCACCATACTTATGGGGAGGCCGGTCTATCTTTGGACTTGATTGCTCCGGCTTTACTCAAATCGTTTTTAAGATTGCAGGTTACCGCATAGCCAGAGATTCTTCGGAGCAGGCTATGCAGGGTAAGCCTGTTGATTTTATTTCCAGTGCAAAAACAGGTGATCTGATGTTTTTTGATAATGACGATGGTGATATTATCCATGTTGGGATATATCTGGAAAATAACAAAATAATTCATGCACACGGAAAAGTCAGAGTGGATAATGTGGATCATCACGGTATACACAATCTGGATAACCGCGCATATTCCCATAAATTGAGGTTGATCAAACGGATGGTTTAGTGTCGGATAAATTACGGCGAACATTATTGTAATCCAGATAATATAAAATTTTTATAGACAAACTGTTGAACTGGTTTGTTGCAAAAATATTTTTCAAACTCTCCATGTAGTATCGAACTAATTGATTATTCTGTTTTACAAGCTCATTTTTCCAGACTACAGACATTTCACTACCGGGAGCAAAACGCCAGTTGTAAGCAAGATCAATATTAAAAGCATTAAAATTGATATTGTAATCGTTGCTTGTTTGCCAGGGGGCAAGGCTACCGTCATGCTGAAGCGTATAATACCGGTTATATTTTACTTTAGCCCAGTAATGCCTGACACGAAAGTTCAGGTTGTGTTTAACATTGAATATATAACGTGCTGTGATGGTGTTAGTGACTGTTTGAGCATTTCGGTTTCCAAAAATAATGTCAGGCTTTTGGTAATTAACGAATCCATAATCGTTGTAGTCTTTTTCAAGTCTGGATCCCACAGTAAAGAAAAACTGATCACTAACGCGAATGCGCGGTTCCAGGCGAAACATGTATTTCTCTAACTGCCACCGGGAATTATTCAAATATTCCATCCCTCCATCCAGCGCCAGAGAATTCCTGTAATCCGATGAAAACCAAAAACCAACATCCCATGAAGGTGGCCGGTCAAAAACAGTATGTCTAACTCTTGCTTCATAGTAATCATGTTGTTCAACAGGTCTCAACCCTCCATAAAAATTTACAGTCAGATGATTTCTAAAAGTGCCCATGCTGTTGGCTGAAATCCTGAAACCCGCATAACGATTGGGTTTAAATAGCTTCTCGTGTTCGGCCTCAAGGGTGTGTTTCCAGTTAAGAATAATACCTCTGGGGTTTAATATTCGATATTTAAGCTCCAGCTTATTAATGGAATAATTGTTTTTGGAAAGATAACCCATATCATTAGGATCATACTTATCGGTAATTGTTTTGCGCTCCAGTTCAAAAATAAAATCACCTTTTATCTTTTTAAAATCTACCTCATATTTATAACCAGATTCAGCGGAAGCAAGCTTACGGTATTTCTGACTGATCAACGCATCGCCGCCAATGCTGTATTTTTGCTGTTTGTTTTTAACATTAAAGTCAATACCAGAGACATTGGCATAGTAATCTGTTTTAAACATGGATACATTAGTATTGACTAATGCCAGATAGCTGTTATTAGGCAAATTTTGATCCAGAACCAACATATTGTAATTAGTAAAAGGCTGCGTTAAAATCGTAGATTTGTTACCTTCGATATCTTTGACCTCAGCATAAGTGTTTGATGTCATGGCATTGAAAATGCCGATACCTAATCCCCCCGGGGTTCGTCCCGATATCTTTGTAGCATTGATCAGTTGTGTTTTATCCGGGTTTTGGGTTACGACCTCACCGGAATCCAGTTGCTCATTGACTTTCTTATAATTAACAGGCTCATCTCCGATACGCCTGGAATAAAAAATGTCTCCTTTACTAAATAATTCAGTGCCTTCTGTGAAAAACTGTCTTTTTTCATCGTATTGAATTTCATAAGGGGTAAGGTTTAAAACAATATCATCGGATAGAACCTGACCGAAATCGGGTATCAAAGTCATATCAAGTGTAAAACTCTCATTAAATCCGTATTTAAGATCAAGACCACCGTTGTATGAAAAAGTGGTTTCATTTTTATGAAAGTCAGCATAACCGGAAAGATAAGGCATTACAGACAGACGCAGTGGCGGATCAATATCACTGATATTTGTCAGAGTACCATATTGGGTAAATATGTTTCCGGTATTTTTATCCATCTCCGTCCAGGTGTCCCATTCCCTGTAACGCCGTATATGCCGCCAGACCATAAAACCCCATTCCTGCTCCTGTTTCTTTGGAAATCGTAAAGCGGACCAGGGTATATAAATTTCGGCATTCCAGCTACTGTCAGTAATAGCTGTTGAAGATTCCCATACAGCATCCCAGTTTTGATCTACACCAGAAGCTGAATATTTTTCATCTGCCTGAAGGTTGTCAGGAGTAAGCTTGAATGCATTTCCGTTTAGCCCGTCGTTAAAAGGAAATATATCTATAGAAATATGATCGGCATTAAGATAGCTGAACTCATCCCGGACACCCAACTCGCTCATGATACTATCCGGGCGGGGATCCTTCATGGTACATGCAATATACAAACCATCATTATTGTATAATACACGGAATTTAGTTTCAAACCGGGGTCGACGATGATTATAGGGTTCATGCATCCAAAAATTTCCGCCCTCTGGTGCATTTAACCAAAGTTTTTCTATATGTCCATCGATAACCGGAGAAGTATCACTCCGCTGTGCATTGTATGTTTTGTGATCTTGTGCTAATAGATTGTTAATCAGCATGAACAAGAAAAGCAATATGATCCCGGTTTGTTTTGTCATGACCATAATTTAGCCTGTTAAATATAATCAGAATTTCACTGCTAACCTGTATTATTCATAAAAAATAAATTAAAAGTTATATTTGTCAGTTTATCAAGCAGAAACGTTAATATACGTATTAAGCTATATTTCTATTTATTTTTTACGAGTGCAATAATTTCAGGCCACCTGCTGCGTTGCGAAAGTCCTAGATAAATACGGGGTAAACTTTAAAATAGACTACTATATTTCCGACTTTCGACGCCTTGCATCTGACCTAAAACTTATTGCATGAATAATACAGATCAATTGAATTTTTATGATTTTGTGCAAAAGAAAGAAAAAATAATTAATAAATTTGCATTAGTGTAAAGTACACCTTACATTTGCTTTGGATTTCAAAATTTTTTTGATATGAATTTGTTCCCTCTATGTGGCTATAAAGTGAAACCTGTATCAGCAGGAATTTCTATTGCATTATTGTTTTTAACGTTTACAGAAAAACTAACAGGAATTGTAAGCAATGTATTATTCATAGAGTTGAATATTGATCAATTGTTGTTTTGGTTAATACTTTTATCGGTATTTGGTGTCATTTGTAGTAAGGAAAAAACAGATGATGAGCGCATAAAGCATATCCGGGGGCGTACTTTTTATATAGCTTTTATCATGATGTCAGCTTTGCTTTTGGCATTAACCATGTTGGGTATTCTTAGGCCTAATACGGGTCTCAATATTGGTATACCTGAACTTTTGATGGTTGTATTCGTTTCACAGATTATTTACCTGCTGTTTTTTTATATTGCTCTATATAGCAATGCCAGATTGTTTTATGATGATAAAACCCTGAAAGAAAACATCATACACAATATACGATTTTATATTATTTACACATTGATTATGCTGACGGTAGTGATTATGGTGTTTTATTTTCTTTAGTAAAAAACAGCATTAATCAAAACAAAAAAAATACTGTTGCAAGCCTTGTACAGCCTCATTTCAGAGACATCCTGAATGGTAATATCGGCAGCATTGTTGGTTAATGTGCCTGACATAGTTGTGGTTTGTTCTTTCATAACGTGCATGTTGATCATGGGAACCCCGGGAATACTTTCTTCGTCTTTGGTAAAAATTGAATTGAAAAGAGCACAGGATTCGTCCAGCCCGTTTTTTACCAGTTTTCCGCTGATTGCTCCGTTGTTGTATATGAATTTTCCAAACGGAAACAATACTTTCCCCACATCATTATCCAGTACGGTTGCCGAACACATAAAAAAAGGACATTGCAGAGCAAGTGCGTAAAATTCAAAAATCATCTTAATGTAAACCCATAAAGCAACTTATAAGTCCAGTTTGGTTTGAATGGCTTTTACATCTTTTTCAAGTTTTTTAACAGCATCAATGATTTGTTCCTTAGGTGTATTGGGTTCGGGTACATCAGAACTAATATAATGGACAAATTTCCAGATTTCCCTGATGTCTTTGACGTCAATATCATAAGGTTCATACAGGGGGTTCAGGGAATAGAGGCGTAACTGTTTTTTGTCTTCCAGGTTGTTTTCTACAATTTTAAAAACAACTCCATCATCAACGGTTAAAATGATGTACGGATGCTGGGAACGTATATGGCGCCAGTTTTGGATAAACTCCCCGGTTACCCAGGAACCGTGCGGTATTGGAAGCATAGAATCACCACTGATCTGAAAAGTACGGTATTTTCGTTCTTTTGACAGAAAAGGCATTTGAAAAGTGGGGAGTACTTTAAGATATTCGGGGTCGGCATAACCGGTACGGTAACCGGCTTTTGCTTTCTCATTAACCAGCTCAATATTTTCATTGTTATGCTGATCAACGGTAGTTGCGAGCACCCGGATCTTTCCACCGGAAATAAAAGTGTCATAACCCCTTTCTATTTGCGAGAGCTGACTTTCCTGAAGTTTTGTTAAATCAACCTTCAAAAGTGTGTCAATAGCAATATTAAAATAATTGGAAAAAGCCACCAGGGTCTCCAGGCCGGGTTGAGCAACTTCGTTTTCATATCCCGACAATGTGGAGCGTTTCATGTCTAAAGCTACAGCTAAATCGTCCTGAGTGCGTTTGCGACGCTTTCTTAATAATTTAATGTTTTGACTGAATATACTCATCGTTTGCTTATTTCATAATCAAAAAACTGATCAAAAATTAGTCAAATATAATACATGTTTAATGTTCTTCCAAATGATTTTTGATTTTTTGGAAGTTTTTTATGAATAATGCAGGTTAGAATGCCTCTGTTGAGATCAATAAAAGCACAAGGGGCTGCATTGGCTGAATTGCAGACTTCACAGGAATTTATTCAAAATAAATGGACAGGCTGACGATTTCAGCTCGGCTGGCTAATCTTACCGGCGGCCCCCAGGTACAAGCGACACTGGAAACATAAACATGCATTTGGTTGATCTTTCCGTAACCGTTGCTGATATCAAATAAAGCAGTTGTAATCAAGTGATGTCGCCACAAAAGAAGTTAGATAACGAAATATGCTGCTGATGAACGGGTAATCCCGGTTAATAACTGTTGAGCACTGGTGTTATTTATTCATTCATTAGCATCAGATCAGGTTTTAAGTATTGATATTATCAGGCATCAGCCAAATTCAGGCTTTTTCATAACCCGAGAATTGTCTTGACATTATTGTACTATTTACGAGTATATAAAGTAAGATTATTTATAAACCGTTAATAAACGCCGGAAATTCATATCTGAAAAATCTGTTTGCTTATTTTTTTTAAACAGATAAAATCAATAAAAATAGTCAGCAAGATTAAATTAAAACACATCGAGCCAGGGGATAAGCTTGATTTTCTTATTTAAAAATATTATAAATTATTGATTTGCTATAATATATGTAAAACATTTTCTAATTTTCGACAACCAAAAAACCAAGCTATGAGAGTTGAACGACTACCAGTTAAAAATGAAGAAACTCAGGTTGCTGAGCCTCCCATTGATTTAACATTACTGGACGATTTGATCCGAAAGTATAAGAACAAGCGAGGCAATCTGATTCCATTACTTCAGGGGGCGCAGGATATCTATGGATATCTCCCTCGCAAAGCTTTTCTGAAGATATCCCGGGAAACGGGAATTGAATTAAATGAGATGTATGGCGTGGCGACCTTTTATGCCCAGTTCCGGCTTCAACCGGTAGGGAAACACATCATAAAAGTGTGTCATGGAACTGCCTGCCATGTGCAAAATGCCGGAGGTATTACCGATGCCCTTGAGGAAGCATTGGATGTTGCTGATGGCGAAACAACCCCGGACCGTCTGTTTACACTGGAATCCGTAGCCTGTCTCGGATGTTGTTCCCTTGCACCGGTGATGATGATTGGAGAGGAAACATACGGTAAGCTTGATGGCAGTAAAGCAGTTAAGGTTATCAAAGACATCCGCTTGCAGGAAAAAAAGAACGGCGGATAATTCATTTATTTCAGTCAATCAAAAGAACCCAGCGTATTATGAAAAAGAAAGTTACAGTGGGCCTTGGCAGTTGCGGAATTGCCGCCGGTGCCGATAAGGTGTACAGAAAAATAGAAGCACTAAAAAAAGCCGAGAATATTGACTTTGAGCTACACAAAACATCCTGTGTGGGAATGTGTTATAATGAACCTTTGGTGGAAGTGGAGGATGATACCGGTTATTATATGTATGGCGGTATTGATGAAAAGAAAGCAGTAGAAGTATTGCAGGAACATATTTCAAACGATAATCCTGTTAAAGATTATGTTGTATTATCCGATCTTTTTCACACAAAAGATGCGGAATATATGGAAGGGCAGGTCAAAATAGCCCTTCGCAATTGTGGATATATGGATCCCGAATCTCTTGAAGAAGCTGAAGAACGCAAAGCCTATCAGGGGATAAAAAGATTGGTTAATGAATCTGTTAAATCCAAAGATATCGTAGAAGAAATTCTAAACTCAGGACTTCGCGGACGCGGAGGCGGAGGTTTTCCTACCGGCATGAAGTGGCGCTTTGCCCTTAACAACGATTCCAGTGAAAAATATGTTATCTGCAATGCAGATGAAGGTGACCCCGGAGCTTTTATGGATCGTTCCCTTTTAGAAGGTGACCCGCATGCTGTCCTGGAAGGTATGATTATTGCCGGGCTTGCTATTAAAGCTTCGCATGGCGTTATTTATTGCCGTGCTGAATATCCCCTTGCTATTAAACGGCTGAATATTGCCATTGAACAAGCACGTGAAATAGGATATCTCGGTAAAGATATTTTTGGCAAAAAAGGTTTTGATTTTGATATCTATGTGAAAGAAGGGGCCGGAGCATTTGTCTGCGGCGAAGAAACAGCTCTGATGGCTTCAATAGAAGGCAAACGCGGCATGCCACGAAAAAGACCTCCTTTTCCGGCTGCATCAGGCTTGTGGAAAAAACCGTCCAATATCAATAATGTGGAAACATTTGCTAATGTTCCCTGGATTATTCTTAACGGAGCTGATAAATATGCATCATATGGTACGGAAAAAAGCAAGGGTACCAAAGTGTTTGCTTTAACCGGTAAGATCAATCACGGAGGCTTAGTGGAAGTGCCAATGGGTATTACGATCCATGATGTGATCTTTAAACTGGGCGGCGGCATACAAAACGATAAAGAATTTAAAGCTGTTCAGCTCGGAGGTCCCTCAGGGGGGTGTATTCCTGCATATCTTGATGATACAAAAGTAGACTATGACTCAGTGAATGCCACCGGTGCCATAATGGGTTCCGGCGGAATGGTCGTTATGGATGAAACAACCTGTATGGTAGATATGGCTCGTTTCTTCCTTGACTTTACGCAGAAAGAATCATGTGGAAAATGTACCTTCTGCCGTATCGGAACAAAGCGCATGCTTGAAATTCTTACCCGAATTACAGAAGGTGAAGGAGAGGAAGGAGATATCCAAAATCTGGAAGAACTGGCTTATAAAATTAAAGATAACTCCCTTTGCGGATTGGGGCAAACAGCTCCAAATCCCGTTCTGACTACAATAAAATATTTTCGTGATGAATATGAGGCTCATATAAAAGAAAAGAAATGCCCTGCATTGAGCTGTAAACAATTACTAACTTATGAAGTAGACCCGGAAAAATGTACCGGATGCAGGGTGTGTGCTATCAAATGTCCGGTAAATGCAATTGATGGCGAAAAAAAACAACCACATGTTATCCGGCAGGAAGATTGCATACGGTGCGGAGATTGTTATAACCGCTGTAAGTTCGATGCTATTGTAGTTCATTAATTCATTCACGTATTGAAAACAAAAGACCATGAGTAAAACATTAGATATAATATTAAACGGAAAACGAGAAACAGGATACCAGGGAGAGACAATACTTGAACTGGCCCGTAGAAAAGGAATAGAAATTCCAACACTTTGTTATGATCCAAGACTTGAACCTTATTCTTCATGCTATACCTGTGTTGTGGAAGTGAAAGACATGAAAGGAATGCAGCCCAGTTGCTCTACAAAGATCACGGAAGGCATGAAAATCGAAACGGATAACGAAGAGGTTTATGCCGCCCGGAAAGCCTCACTGGATTTGTTGGTTTCCAATCATTATGCGGATTGTAAAGCGCCCTGTACTCAAGAATGTCCCGCAGGTGTAGATGTTCAGGGATATATTTCGTTGATCGAAAAAGGGTTGTATACTGAAGCTATCGAATTGATTAAAGAAACAAATCCTTTGCCGGCGGTATGTGGACGTGTATGTGTCAGACCATGTGAAGCAGCTTGCAGAAGAAACCTTCTGGATGAAGATGCTCCGGTGGGTATCGATTATCTGAAGCGCTACGCTGCTGATGTGGACCTGCTGGAAAATGATAACCATTACAAACCGGTGAAAAAACCGTTTAATGGAAAGCATATTGCCATTATTGGAGCTGGACCCGGCGGCCTTTCGGCGGCCTATTTCTTACAACCTAAAGGTTTCCAGTGTGATATTTTCGAAGCCAACAATCATCCCGGCGGATGGCTGCGATATGGTATTCCGGAATACAGGCTTCCCAATGATATGCTGGATAAAGAAGTCAGCACAATTACAGAGCTGGGAACAAAAATTTATTACAACAAAAAACTGGGTGATAACCTTCATTATGATCAGTTAAAAAAAGAATATGATGCTGTTATACTGACCATCGGTTCACAGCGGGGAACACTTATAGGCTGTGAAGGCGATGATGCTGAAAATGTTTTTTCCGGGATTGATTTTCTGAGAAATATGGAACAGACCGGGCAGAAGTATGATTTTGCCGGGAAAACAGTAGCAGTTGTTGGTGGTGGCAATACAGCTATGGATTGTTGCAGAACAGCTACACGCTGTAATGCAGATAAAGTATATATCATCTATCGCCGTGCAGAGGAGCAAATGCCTGCCAATCCCATTGAAATACACGAATCTAAACTGGAAGGCGTGGAATATATGTTATTGACCAATCCATCAAAAGTCAATAAAGATGAAAATGGAAAACTAAAGTCCCTGACCCTGATAAAGATGGAACTGGGTGAACCAGACGCTTCGGGAAGGAGACGCCCCATTCCCATTGAAGGATCAGAATTTGAACTGGAAGTGGATTTTGTGCTGGCAGCTATTGGCCAGAAAACACAAGTGGATTTTATTGATGATATTAATGAGCATTCAGAGAAAGGCGAACTGAAGTTAAACCGTTGGGGTGATATTAATGCTGATGAAAAAACATTGCAAACAGGAATCCCTCATGTATTTGCAGCCGGAGATGGTGTTACAGGTCCGGCAACAGTGATTGAAGCCATTGACCAGGCTAAAACGGCTGCCAGGAGCGTAGAGCAATATCTTGACGGAATGCCCTTTACTGAACCTCCGCAAGAATTTATCAGCCGGAAAGATAACTTCAAAAAACAGGAAAAAAGCGACTATGTGAAACGCTACCGTCAACAGGCACGCTATGAAATGCCTGTTATGGAACCGGAACAGCGGAATAATTTTAAAGAAGTAGAACTTGGTTACCAGAATGAGGAACTGGTCAAAT
The DNA here is from genome assembly GCA_021740245.1 of Bacteroidales bacterium. Classification (GTDB taxonomy): domain Bacteria; phylum Bacteroidota; class Bacteroidia; order Bacteroidales; family PWNQ01; genus PWNQ01. The sequence goes on from JAIPAE010000005.1 coordinate 23,109, forward strand.
CAGAAGCGTCCCGCTGTATGGAATGCGGTTGTTCGGAATTTTATGATTGTGATCTGCAAAGACATGCCACAACCTACAATGCCGAGCAAGACAAATATGCCGGTGATTTTAATGAGTATCAGGTGAATTTTGATCATCCGTTTATAGAAATCGATAACAACAAATGTATTTTATGTTCCCGTTGTGTAAGAATCTGTCAGGATGTTGTCGGGGCCAATGCACTTGGACTTGTAAACCGTGGGTTTGATACCTGCGTTTCCCCGGCAATGGGTGAGCGTTTGCAGGATACGAACTGTGAAAGTTGTGGAATGTGTATTTCTGCATGCCCTACCGGCGCAATCACGGAAAATGTGCCTTTTAAACCAGGCCCGGTCAGGACCGAACCTGTTGATGCGATCTGTAATTTCTGTTCCATCGGATGTGAACTGACTTATCACCATAAGGGTGGATTTGTTATGGGTACAAGCGGTAAGGAAGAAGGACTGGTGAATAAGCACGGTAACATTTGCCGATTTCCAAAATTTGGTTATCATTATCTGAATGACCCCATGCGCCTGAAAAAACCACTATTAAGGAAAAATGACAATTTTGTTGAGATTTCATTCCCAGAAGCATACCAGATCATTCAGAAGAAAATAAAAGAAAAAGACAGGAATGAAAATGCTTTCTTTGCCGGAGCCCGGCTGAGCAATGAAGAGATGTACCTTATACAAAAACTGGCCCGTGCCGGTGTGAAAACTAATAATATTGAAAGCTTTCATTATCTGGGAAGAGGAGAAGGGTATCAATTCGCTTCATGGATGAACACACCCTTTCAGGAAATTGATGAATGCAGTAAAATCTGGCTACTTGGCGCTGAACTGAATAATGATAATGCTGTAGTTGGATTTATGGTTAATGATGCTGCCGGAAAACATGAAATACCGGTGGCTTTGATCACTAACAAAGATAAGAGCAGTATGGAACATAAAGTAGATGAGATTTTGAAAATTGACTCTTACTATCATTTCATCCGGGCTGCTAATTACCTGATGATAGATGACAACATGGTCAATGAAATGTTTGTAAATGATCGCACCAAAGGCTTTCATACATACCGGGATGAATTGCTCAAAGAGGATATCGACCAGCTTATAAATAAAGCAGGTATTAATATCGACCAGCTTAAAAAGTTCGTGACAGAATTTAATGAAGAGGTAAACGCGCTTCTTATCACTGAAGAAAAGCATCTCACGTCTAATGTTATGATCGAAGTTCGTAACCTTATGCTGCTAACAGGAAAACTTGGAAAAACAGCTATGGGACTTATTAACCTGAAGGAAAAGAATAACAGCCAGGGATTACTGGATATGGGAGTTGGCCAGAAATATGGCGTGGGTAGCGCTCCGGTAGGGGTTAATGAAATCCTGAATGAAAAAATGCAATCGTTCTGGCAAATTAATGATCTACCGGACGATAATGAAGAACCCATAGTGAATCAACTGAATCAGGGGAAAGTTAAAAATTTGTTCATCTTCGGGGAAGACCCCGTTGGATGCACTATCAGTAGCTTAAAAGAAAAAGTGGATAAATGGATTGAAAAGGCTGATTTTGTTATGGTACAGGATTATTTTATGACTGAAACTGCTGAAAAAGCTGACCTTATACTACCAGCTTCATTGCCGTACGAAACAGGGGGTAGTTATACCAATGCAGAAAAGAAAATACAAACATTTGAAAAACAGGAAATAAATGGGGTTCAGGTAAATCATGATAATATCAGACAATTGGCTGAATTACACAAACTGTTTGGTTTGAATGGCATGAATGATGTTCATGATGTATTTATGGAAGCTGTGAGTTTATTGCCTACTTCTGAAAATACCCGGAATATACCTTTTATTATTAGTAATTCGAAAGACGGAGAACGTATGTTTAATTACGGATGTGATTTCGTGGTGAAACGTTTTGAAACAGAGTCTAACGAAAAACTTAGTTTATAAACCAAAAGCTATAACTATGGAAGAATTTAAAACAATGGATGACATACTTCAATTTGCAATGGATGAAGAACAAAAAGCGGTAGATTTTTATGCTTTTTTGGCTAAAAATGCACGCAATGAAGACATGCGCGATGTATTTGAAGGTTTTTCACAGGAGGAGGTCGGACATAAAGCCAGGTTGGCGCGCATACGCGAACAAGGACTTTATCCGACACCTGCTAAAGGAGTTGCAGATTTAAAAATTGCAGATTATCAAATCGATGTGGACCCGCATCCCGATATGGATTATCAACAGGCGCTTGTTGTTGCTATGAATAAGGAAAAAGCAGCTTTCAGGCTTTATTCCGATCTTGCAAAAGAGGCGCCCAGCAATGAAATGAAAGAATTATTTCAAAGTCTGGCTCTGGAAGAATCAAAGCATAAACTCCGCTTTGAACTGGAGTATGACGACAATGTATTGAGGGAAAATTAAACCCTTGAGTTGTCCCAAACCCAATTTGTGAAAAGGCCCTGCAAACAGGGCCTTTATTATTTTATGGCACAGCGTAATAACTTTTCATTGTTAAGAAATCCTTCCAGTTGGTCTCCGATCTGAACCGGGCCAACGCCGGAAGGTGTTCCTGTATATATCAAGTCTCCTGTTTTTAAGGTCAGGTAGCGGGAAACATAGCTGATCAATTCGTCAAAACTAAAGATCATATCCGAAGACTGAGCCTGTTGTACGATGTTTCCATTGTGCATCAGGTGAAAATTCAGAGAATTACGCTCATGACTATTCAATGAAACAAACCGGCTTATGGCAGCCGACCAGTCAAATGCCTTGGCTTTTTCCCATGGTAACCCCTTGGCTTTGCATTCTCTCTGAATATCGCGAGCCGTAAAATCAATTCCTAAAGCAATCTCATTATAATACGTATGGGCATACTTTGAAGCAATATACTTTCCCACCTTATTAATTCGGATGACCAGCTCCAGTTCATAATGAATCTCATTTGAAAACTCAGGATAGAAAAAAGGTCTGTTTTGCCGTAATAAGGCTGAATCTGGTTTTAAGAAAAATAGCGGTTCCCGGGGAACCGGTTTTTTCATTTCTTTGGCATGATCCGTATAATTTCTTCCTATACAGATGATTTTCATATCAACCAATATTTACTGAGTCTTTATTAAAACCACGTAATTTTATAGCAGTAATGAGTTTTTTAGTACTATTGGGAAAATCGGCTTTCATCATCCAGTCGTAATACTGGGGTTCATTCCGGAATACATCTTCCACCAGTTTTCCTTTATATTTACCAAAATTAAAAACTTCTTTATCGTTTTCATTGTAGACGATCTGTCCCATAAGATCGGCATTACGGTGATATTTGGAAAACCGGTCCAGCGAATCCATATCATTTACAACTGGTTGGGAAACAGTACCGTCTTTATCTTCAAAATCTGTTTGCTGATATTTATCCAGCATAGATTTCAGTATCTCGTAAGTAGCGACTGTATCAGCTTCAGCACTGTGTGCATTGTCCAGGTTTTTTCCACAATAAAACTTGTAAGCAGCTTTTAGCGTGCGTTGTTCCATTTTGTGAAAAATGTTTTGTACATCAACAATGCGGCGGTTTTTTACATCAAAGTCTATGTCATTTCTTAGAAATTCTTCCACCAGCATCGGAATATCGAATTTCATCAGATTATAACCGGCCAGGTCACTGCTTCCAATAAATGACAATATCTGATTACTGACTTCAGCAAAGGTTGGTTCTTTTTTCAACATTTCATTAGATAAACCGTGTATTTTTTCAGCTTCTTCAGAAACCGGAATCTGAGGATTTATGCGTTGAGTCATGATTTCTTCTTTACCGTCAGTATGAACCTTTAGCATACTGATTTCTACAATTCGGTCTTTGATTGCATTTGAACCTGTGGATTCCAGATCAAAAAATACGATGGGTTTACTTAAATTAAGATCCATAAAGTGCTTTGTTTCAATTTTTATTGTTCCTGTTTGCAGCTTTTGCTGTTTTTTTTGTGTTCTTTATGCTAACAATGGATGACCATCATCTTAAATGATCGTCATCCTGATATTATAAACTCATTTTGCTAATAAACGTATATTTCGATTGTTAAAAGTAATGTTTTTTATGGAAACGAAAAAAAGAGAGAATGACTTTCTCCTTATTATTTTCAATACCTTGGATAAGGGTACTGCACAGCAGGATAAAGCCATACTCTCTTAAACGAAATCGATTAAACCAAAATCAAATATTTCTGTTGGTGTCGAAATTTTCAAGATATTCTGCAAGTTTAGCCAGATACTGGCCTCCCATAGCTCCGTCTACCACGCGGTGATCGTATGCAAGGGAAATTATCATCATATGACGGATACCGACCATATCGCCGTTTTCAGTTTCAATAACTACGGGTCTTTTCTTTATTGCTCCAATTGCCAATATAGCTACCTGTGGTTGATTGATAATCGGCGATCCAGTGATATTACCAAATGAACCAAGGTTGGTTATGGTAAATGTACCGCCTTGTATTTCATCGGGTTGTAATTTATTTTGACGTGCTCTTTCAGCTAAATCATTCACATCTTTTGTCAGGCCAACCAAATTCTTATGGTCTGCATTTTTGATTACAGGTACAATCAGGTTGCCATTGGGCAAGGCAGTGGCCATACCTATGTTAATGTTCTTACGGTAAATAATGTTATGTCCATCTACAGAGGAGTTTACTCCCGGAAAATCTTTTAATGCCTTCACAGCAGCTTCTGTAATGATAGGAGTAAAGGTAAGTTTGGCGTTTTCTTTTTCCTGGAATTGTTTTTTGTGCTTGTTGCGCCAGTTAGCAATGTTAGTCATGTCAACTTCATGGTAGGACGTGACATGAGGTGAAATATGCTTAGATGAAACCATGTGATCAGCAATTAATTTGCGCATACGGTCCATCTCAACAATTTCATCACCGGCTCCGGCCGTAACTTCAGGTTGTTTAACTTTTACTCCGGATGATGGCGTGCCGGTTTGGGCTTTGGTAGTTTCGCTGGAAGCTTTTGCTGTTTTTGATGGCTCAGATTTACTTAGTTTACCTTCATTTCGTTTATCCAGATATGCTAACACATCCTGCTTGGTTACACGGTTATCTTTGCCGCTTCCTTTTATGCTTTCCAGTTCTTCCAGGCTGATGTTCTCTTCCCGGGCAATATTTTTCACCAGGGGCGAATAAAACCGTTCCGATTCACTGAAATCAGCTTGTGATTTCTTGCTTTCCTGTTTCGGCTCTTCTTCTTGCTTTTCCTTTGAATCAGTGGATTCTGTATCTGTTTGCTCCTGTTCAGTTGTTGTTTCCGGTTCACTTTCCTCTGCTTGATCCTCTTCTTCCTCTTCACCTTCAATTTCCATTACGGCTATGGCTTTTCCAACTTCTACCGTTTCACCTTCTTCGAATAAACGCTTGACAAGCTTACCTTCAACAGGTGAAGGTATCTCTGAATCTACTTTATCTGTTGCCAGTTCGCATATGGAATCATCTTCTTCAACCTGATCACCTTCTTCTTTTAACCACTTGGTAATGGTAGCTTCTATAACACTTTCGCCCATCTTGGGCATGGTGATTTCAAATTTTGCCATTCTTATCGGGATTTAATGTTTTTTGTTTATCAATTGCAGTAACCATAACAAACAATTATCATTTTGGTTTAAATATCTATGTGAGAAACCTGATATAAAGCTAAAAAACCATAATGTGTTACCCGGCTGTAAAAACAGTATCTTCCCGCTCAAATCTCAGTATGAAAGTTCCACGGGCGAGTTCCTGTTTCGATATGACCCTTCGTTTCATGATTGTTTTTTTGAAGGAAGGTATGGAATAGATAATTGTTCATATTAGCGGCGAAATTTGATTGAACTGAATGAATTGCCCTGAAAGACTATGAGCGACTGCTGATAGGAAATTGCAATTATGCTCCTGGCATTTATTTTGTTTTTATATTTCCTGGTTCACCCAAGAATTGTTAATTTTATTTCCTAAAACTTAACATCATTTCTTATGAAACATTACCAAACCTTTATCATTGCAATAGTTACGATAATTTTATCATTGTCAGGCCACTGTGCTAAAGCCTGGCCCGGAAAAAAAGTCGACTCTTTGGATACACCCGGCCGGATCAGTACCGGAATGGCCTGGGATGGCGAGCATCTATGGGTGGCTGACCGGGCTTCTAAAATGCTGTATGGCTTGAATCCGGCAACCGGGAAGATACAACAAGCTATCTATTCGCCTGGTTATTGGCCACGTGGTGTGGCCTGGGATGGTGAAGCACTCTGGAATGTAGATATAAAAGGAGGACTTCCGCTTAGCGAGAATTATCAGGGAGTTGTATACCGGGTTAGCCCCGATGACGGAACTGTTTTAAGAACCGTTCGTTTGTCAGTGAAAAAAGCTACAGGTCTGGCATGGGATGGAAAATACTTATGGGTGGCTGATGATACCCGGAACCGTCTTGTGCAGATCAATCCTCATGACGGTACTACTATAAAATCCTTTAAAGCACCAACAAATCATTCGAATGGATTAACATATGATGGCCGTTATTTATGGGTTTCGGATCGTTATCGTGATGAGATTTATATGGTAGAACCTGAAGATGGCACTGTACTGCAGATACTTGAGGCTCCGGGAAAATACACCAGAGGCCTGGCCTATGACGGACAATGTTTGTGGGCAGCAGATTCGGAAGTTGACAAAATTTTTAAGCTGACTGTGAATGACGAAGATAAGTACAAGCGTTTTAATCCAAGAAAAATAGTAGTAAAGCATACGCATCAGGTTTCAAACTTTGGTCCCGGAATCCTGAAATCTATGGATATTCACCTGGCAATTCCAGGAGACAGAAACAGCCAGGATATTTATGGACAGACAAAGTTTACTTCCGGAATGATGGATACTATCACTGACCATTGGGGACAGCCGACTGCTCATTATCACCGTAAAAATATGGAATCAGGAGAGCATTATACAGCAGCAATGACCGTGAAGGCCACTCTTTATCAAATTCGTTATTTTATCAATCCAGATAAAGTCGGTAGTCTGGAAGAAATCCCTTCTGATATCCGGAATATCTACCTGGAAAACAATGAAAAATATCAATACAAACATAATGTAATTCAGAAAGTGGTGAACGATGTAAAAGAAAAGGAATCAAATCCATACCGGATAGCAAGGAAACTATATGAATACCTGATTGATAATATGTATTATGAAATGATAGGAGGGTGGAATACAGCTCCGGCAGTTATAGAACGTGGCAATGGCTCTTGTTCGGAATATGCATTTGCGTATATCGCTTTATGCCGGGCTGCCGGGATTCCGGCACGATATGTGGGTTCTGTTGTCGTCAGGGGTGATGCCAGCAGCATGGATGATGTCTTTCACCGCTGGGCGGAGATATATCTACCTGGATATGGCTGGATCCCTGTCGATCCGAGTGGTGGGGATAAAGAAAGCCCGCGCGATCAGGCTGACGCTTTCGGAGCTCTGGATAACCGGTTTCTGATAACAACACAAAGCGGGGGAGGTTCCAAAACAATGGAATGGACTTATAACTCCAACGCTTTTTGGGTAACAGAACCAAAAACATTTGTTGTGTCTGATCATTTTGCCGACTGGAAGGTAGTTGAAGAGAATGCGGTCGAATAATTCGATCTCAGAATAAAATCATATTCACGAGCAAAATTCATTAAAAATATATAAAGAATACGCTGCCTTCTGTAAGTTAGTGTTGACTTATTAATTTTAGTTTTTTAAATCAGCATTCATTTTCAATCACCATGTGACAGCTAATGATACAACTATATTACTTTTTTTGATTGTAAAAGAACAATTGAAAAATATTTTATATTTTTGATAATACTCATTTAACTAAAGCTCGAATAACTATCATTCAGTTTACGTAAACTTATTATTATGAAAGTTCTCTTAATCTCACCCACTGTTGACAGCCAGAAGAGGACAAATAAGGAGCTTATGATGCCTCAACTTGCTCTTTATATCCTACAAGGCTTAACCCCACCAAAACATGAAGTTATAACCATAGAGGAAGAAAATGAGGATATTGATTTTGATCAGGAGTGTGATCTGGTTGGTATCAGTTGTATGACAGCAAATGCACCCAGAGCGTATGAGCTTTGTGCGGAATTTAAAAAAAGAGGTAAAACAGTTGCGCTTGGCGGTGTACATCCTACTATTTTGCCTGATGAGGCGCTTGAACATGCAAATTGCGTGGTTATAGGAGAGGCCGAAGGCATTTGGCCGACAGTGCTTGAAGACTTTGAAAATAACGTACTCAAGCCAACGTATAAAAACCCTGATCCGGATTTAAGCAAGTATGTCCCGAAAGACTTTAGTTCCATTACACAAAGGAGGTTGTTTAACCTGATCCCCATCACAACAACCCGCGGCTGTCCTTATAATTGTGATTTTTGTTGTGTAACTAACCTTTTTGGCAAAAAAATCCGGCATATTCCTGTAGAAAATATAGTGCGGGACATCAAAGAATCGGGGGGTAAATATTTTATGTTTTTGGATGATAACATTATAGGTGATCCAAAATATGCTAAAGAACTGTTTAGAGCCATAAAGCCTTTTAACATCAAATGGGGAGGACAAGCTTCGGTTTCTTTGCTGGTTAAAGATAAAGAGCTTTTGCAATTGGCTGCTGACAGCGGATGCAAAGTTCTGTTTTTTGGGATTGAAAGCATCGGAGAGGAGCAAACAAAGTCGTTTAAGAAATCGATCCAGGAAACTAAGGAGCTGGAAGAATCATTGAAAATGATCAAAAAAGCGGGTATTCTGATTCATGCTTCTATGGTGTTTGGATTGGACAGCGACAAAAAGGAAATTTTTGATGAAACAGTGAAATTCCTTGTCAAAAACAAGGTCAATACAGTGTCATTTAATGTTTTAACGCCCTATCCTGGTACCAAAGTATATGAAGATTTAAAAAAGGAAAATCGCCTTAAGACAACAGACTGGAGATTATATGATCACAATACGGTAGTGTTTGAACCTAAAAATATGAGTCGCTATGAATTGCAGACAGGAAAAACCAATGCACGGAAAAAGTTTTATAGCATAGCTTCGGTGCTTAAACGCTTGCCGGGCAATATGTACAGCCCCCTTATCTATCTTGCGATGAATTATGGACATATGAAACAAACCAAAGTGGAAGCAAAGCGGGTAGCTGAGCTAAAGCATCATTTATTTGATGACCACAATTCCTCTGGGGAATCGAATGTGAAATAATTAGCATGTGACAGGAAGGTTTTTTATAAAAAATTGGGAAATAGGAAAAAAAGAGTTATTTTTAGAGCTGTAATTTTTCTAAAACCCAAATTGATGAAAAAGTTTATACTCTTACCAATTTGCCTCTTTTTGGCAAATTTTGTGAATGCTCAGTCGGTGATTGTTTTACACAGTACTGACACAACTGCCGTTTTTACAGGGAATACTGCCTTTGCAGATGCCTATGCACTGGCTCAAACTGGCGATACATTGTACCTTTCCGGTGGGGCTTTTACTGCTAGTTCTGAAATTGCCAAAGGTTTGACCATATTTGGCGCTGGCATACATCCCGACTCCACCGCGGCAACCTACATTACGCAAATCAGTGGAACAGTTGATATAAAAAATGGCGCTGACAACTTGTATTTTGAGGGAATACAGTTTGCTCATCAAATTAAAGAATACTCAACACAAGTGGTAGATAATGTGACATTTGTACGGTGTAAGTTTAACAACTCACTGGATTTTAGTTATAGTGGAAATGCAAATGTATTAAGAACAAATTATGCCTTTATACAATCAGTTTTTGTTAGCAGTCTTGATATGGAAGGGGTTACTAATAGCTTGCTTACGAATTGTATCTTTAATGAAAGGATACACAATTCCAGCTCAAATTCAATTAAAAATTCTTCGTTTTTGTATGGTCCTTCCAGCTCAAGCTATGATATTCTCTCGAATTCACATACAAACTTGATTAGCAATTGTATTTTTCATACAACCACCAGCCCTTATTTAATTGACGGAGCTTCAAACACAGTGCAAAATTGTATTTCTCATCATGCTACGCCAGGTTATGGAAGCACACCTATTGATGTAAACAATTACAAGGGGATTAATCTTGCAACTGTGTTCACAGCGATCCCTACTTCTCCTTTTAGTTTTACAGATGATTATCATCTAACAACCAGTGCTGAATCAACCTACCTCGGCGATGATAGTACCCAGGTTGGTGTTTATGGTGGCCTTTTCCCGCTAAAAGAAGGCTTTGTGCCTCAAAATCCGCATATCAGTACAAAAACTATTAGCTCCGGAACAAATTCGAATGGACTGCTAAATGTGAATATTGAGGTGAATGCTCAAAACGATTAATGATGAATCGAACCATGATCCACGAGCTAGCGGAATACTCACTCGCATGTTTATCAAAAAATTGTAAAGCGTGTGTAGCGATAACTTGATATGTCATGGCGAACGCCATCGAACCGTTAAATTCAAAATTGTAAACAGATGAACAAAATATTATTCTTCATCATATTATATTTTTTTAGCTGCTCTACTTTATTAGCACAAAATCAGACCAATGCTTATCAGTACTGGTTTAACGATGACTTTGATGCTGCTACAACAGTAGCTTTGGTTCCCGGGCAGACGGTAAATCTTCAAACAGATATAAATGCTTCCCATTTGACCATGGGGGTGCATATTTTCTATATCCGTTTCAGAGATAATAATGGTCTGTGGAGCAGTCCGCAAGCTCAGTTTGTTTACCGAATGCCTTCCTTGAGTTCCGGATTAATGAATAATGAAATTGCAGAATACCAATATTGGTTTGACGATGACTTTGATAATACCATAAACCAAACAATAACCTCTTCCTCAAATTTTCAGCTAATTACTGGTATTGATGCGGCCGGTTTAAATCCCGGAGTTCATATTTTTTACATACGTTATAAAGACGACAGAGGTCATTGGAGTTCACCCGTAGCACAGTTTTTCTATAAATTACCGGAACAAGTCTCAGTTCAGGCTAATGGCGTTACACACTATCAATATTGGTTTGACAATGACTTTAATAATGCCGTAAACCAAACGATATCCTCTTCTTCCAAATTTCAGTTCATTACAGGTGTTGATGCAACAGGTTTAAATTCCGGAGTACATATTTTCTATCTTCGCTTTAAAGACGAAAGAGGACAATGGAGCAGTCCGGTTGCGCAATTCTTTTACAAACTTGCTATCCCTTCAGGTGGATCATTATCCCATGATATTACAGCTTATCAGTATTGGTTTGACGGTGCTTTTGATCAAGCTGTTTTCGAGCCTGTGGCCGGGACTCAAAATCTGCTCCTGGCTACAGATATTGATGCGGGAAACCTACAAAATGGAGTGCATATTTTCTATATCCGCTTTTTAAATAGCAGCGGGCAGTGGAGTATTCCTGCTACTCAGTTTATTTATAAACTTCAGGAAAGTCAAGCAATGAATAATTCCATCATTGCATATCGATATTGGTTTGATCATGATGTTGACAGTGCTCAGGAAAATCTTGTTCTTCCTTCTCAGACCTTCTTATCATTACAGGAAGAAATTGATATGACACAAATGTGGAAAGGAGCATATACCTTGCATTATCAATTTAAAGATACTTTAGGAATGTGGTCTTCTCCAACGGTGGATACCATTGAAAAAATATCGCTGCCCATTGCTGAATTTTCCTATAACCGGATTGAAAGCTGTGACTCAACGATTGTTGATTTTCAAAATTTAAGCATTGACGGGGATACGTATTTTTGGGACTTTGATGACGGTACCACAAGTTCAGATTCTGCTTCATCTCATGTGTATTATGGAACGGGAAATTACAATGTAAGTCTCACTGTTACGGACACATTAACCAATGCTGACAGCACAGTAACGGAAACAATTCATATTACCGGGCATACTGGCAGCTCAATTTATGAAGTGGTTTGTGATGAATATCTGGCACCATCAGGATCTGTTTATACTTCATCCGGAATCTATTATGATACCATTACGAATGCGGCAATGTGCGATTCTGTCATACAAATTGACTTAACCGTGCTTACAAGCACTTCTGCTCAGATAAGTAGGCATGCCTGCGATTCATTTATTACTCCCTCAGGACAAATCTTGAACAGCTCAGGGATCTATTTTGATACCATTGCGAATGCAGCCGGCTGCGACAGCATTATTGAAATCGATCTTGATCTGGGAGCAACAACTTTTGCCACAATCAACGAAAATGCCTGCGATTCATTTATTTCCCCTTCAGGGAATATCTATACGACCAGCGGATTGTATCACGATACAATCCTGAATTCTTCTTCCTGCGACAGTATCATTGAAATCAATCTGAATATCAAAGAAAGTACTTCTTCTTTCCAGACACTGCAAGTGTGTGATGCCTATCATTCGCCTGCTGGAAATATTTATACGACTTCAGGTGTCTATTATGATACCATTACGAACGCGGTAATGTGCGATTCTGTCATACAAACTGACTTAACGGTGCTTGCGAGCACTTCTGCTCAGATTAATACGCATGCCTGCGATTCATTTGTTGCTCCCTCAGGACAGTTATTATACAACTCAGGTGTCTATTTTGACACAATTACGAATACAGCCGGTTGCGACAGCATCATTGAAATAGATATTGAGGTTATGTCCATTGACAGCTCGGTAACGGTCTATCAGGACAGTTTATATGCAAACCAGGATAGTGCAATTTATCAGTGGTTGAATTGCGATAGCAACTATACTGCAATACCTGGTGCAACCAACCAAATGTTTCTACCCGATAACAATGGCAATTATGCTGTGGAAATCCAATTGAATGGATGTATGAAAGTATCGGAATGTTATAATATTTCCGGCATGTATGTTAAATCTGAAGAATTTAAAGGAGTCGTCGTTTTTCCAAATCCAACGCAGGGAATAGTGAATATTGATTTCCCTGACATCGAGCAAAATGTGCTAGTATCTGTTTATGATCTTACCGGTAGCCTGGTACATCATATTTCTGATGAAAATATAAAACAAATGCAGTTTACAATTGATAAACCCAAGGCAGTATATTTTATTCGGATTTTGGCTGATAATGAAGAATATTCCGGAAAAATAGTTATTGAATAATCTGATTGTTTAACTTACAGCAGGCGGGGGCATTGGAAATCAAAAATATACGGATGCCTTAAAGCAATAAAACATTCATCATAATTAAGGCTAACACACACGACCATGATTGCAATGGATGTTCCATCTGACCATTGAAAAATAAAATAAAAACTGATGAAAAAAAATACTTTTATCTACTAACTTTCGGTATAACAATTGCTACCGGTGTTTGTCAGATTGTAAATAAAATCTCAAAGTGTAAAAAATGTTTGTTCATTTATGGTTAAACCATATTTTTGAAAACTATAAGCAATTCCGAAACTTCTTATGCGAAAACATCTGCAATTTTTTTTTAGTTTCCGGTTTATGGGGTTGCTGTTTGCTCTCCTTGTAATATCTATGGCAACAGCTACTTTCATAGAAAATGATCACGGCAGCCGGGCAGCTTTCGAGTTGGTTTATGGCTCAGTGTGGTTTGAGATACTGATGGTGCTTACCATGATCAATCTTGCAGGAAGGTTAATCATTGACAGGCTATACCGAAAAGAAAAGATCAGTGTGATGCTTTTTCACCTGGCATTCATTATAATCATACTGGGTGGAGGCATTACAAGGTATTTCGGAGAAGAAGGAACTATACACCTGAGAGAAGGAGAAACAAAGGATTATTTCCTCAGCCATATTCCTTATTTGCAAGCAGAGGTTATAAACGACAGCGGAGAAGTTGCAGACCAACATCATCAGGCTTTTTCTGTGACACTAATTACTGAAGACAGTTACCGGCACACTTTCAGCCTTGCAGGAGAAAAATTTACACTGGAATATCAGGGTTATATAGAAGATGCGACAAAGATTAAGCCACATGCTCCGCGTAGGGAAGACCCCATGACCGATGCCATGGTGTTTGAGATAACAGGACCGGCAGAAGCACAGGATATCTTTCTCTGGATGAACGACCGGGAAGTGAAGCCTGCTGCCTTTTCTCATGACGGCCACATCCTGCGGATTGATTATGGGTCGCGCCACATCAGCATGCCATTCAGCCTTCAGCTAAAAAATTTCATCCTTGAACGATATCCCGGTTCCGGCACCCCATCATCATTTAAGAGTAAGCTGTTGTTGAATGACGGAAGGCAGGATAAACACGTGCAGGTAAGCATGAACAATGTCTTAAAATATCAGGGATACCGCATATTTCAGGATTCGTATGATAAAGATGAAAAAGGAAGCGTACTGGCTGTAAATCATGATCCTGTGGGAATGATCTTTACCTACACCGGCTACGGAATATTGTTTTTATTTATCATCATCAGCCTGCTTAATCCTAATTCATTATTTCGGAAGATTACAGCCGGCAGGTGGAAACAAACCGCAATAAAATCCGGCCTTGTACTTATCATTCTGGCTTCCGGTATTTCCGGTCTTCAGGCACAGGGTTGGGCACCACAGGAAGAAGTAGCACATGAATTCGGCAAAATACTGGTTCAGGACAGGAACGGGCGTACCAAGCCAATTTACACGCTCAGTCATGAAATCCTGCGCAAGGTTTACCGTGATGATCAATATAAAGGCTTAGGGCCGGTGCAGGTATTTATGGGCATCATGTTTGATTCGAATAGATGGCTCAACGAACCTTTGATTAAGGTATCCGATGAAAACATTCGTGAGATGGCAGGCCTGCAGGGTGAATATGCAGCAGTCTCCGACCTGGTGAACCTGCAAACAGGCGAATACCTGCTGCAGCAACAGGTACAGGCAATTTACAATAAAACACCTGCTACCCGGAATAAACCGGATAAAAAAATTCTGAAGGTAGATGAAAGGTTGAATATTGTTACCATGATTGTAAGAGGTGATTTGCTGAAGATATTTCCGGTGGAAGGTGACCCTCACAACTGGATTAGCCCGTTTGAAGACTCCCTGCATGCTCCCGGAGTTGGGGATTCGGTATTTATGTCAGGATCAATGGAAAACATATTTATGTCTGTAAAAAGCGGAAAGGTAAAGCAGGCAATCCAGCAGATACAAAAGCTCAAAAATTATCAGCGTGAGCATGCCGGCTATGAGTTGCCTTCGTCTTCAAAAGTACAGGCAGAAATTTTTTACCACAAGAGCGGGTTCTATGGAAAACTGTTCCCGTTATACATGACCGCCGGCTTCCTGTTTCTTATCATCCTGATATATAATTTACTACATGGACAAAAACCTCACCGTTGGACATTGATCCTGATGATTGCTCTGATGAGTGCCGGACTGCTGGTTCATACTGCAGGAATAGGACTTCGTTGGTATATAGCCGAACGTGCTCCCCTGAGTAACGGATATGAAACCATGGTTTTTATATCGTGGGTAGCAATCCTTGCCGGTCTGCTTTACGCCAGGCGCTCTCCTCTGGCTCTGGCTTCCACTGCCTTGCTTGCCGGCTTTACCCTCATGGTAGCCCGCCTCAGCTTTATGGACCCAGGTATAACTGCACTGATGCCCGTGCTGAACTCATACTGGCTCACACTTCATGTTTCCGTAATCACAGCGAGTTACGCCTTCCTGGGAATGGGCGCTGTTTTAGGACTGATCTGCCTTATTTTATTCATCCTGATAAAACCATCCAATCGCGACAATATCCTGTCTACAATCAGAGAGCTGACAGTAATTAATTATAAAAGCCTTACCCTCGGGCTCTACATGCTTACTATCGGTACTTTTCTTGGAGCTATTTGGGCCAATGAATCCTGGGGAAGATACTGGGGCTGGGATCCCAAAGAAACCTGGTCGCTAATTAGTATTATTGTTTACAGCTTTATTATACATTCTCATAAAATTCAGGCATTCCGTTCATTATTCGCTTTTAATACCTTGGCTTTGTTTGGCCTGAGCTCAATTCTAATGACTTATTTTGGTGTGAACTATTACCTGTCAGGACTGCATTCATATGCCGGTGGCGACCCTGTACCAGTGCCTGCTATGCTTTATTTTACGGTAGCTGCCTTATTGATTCTGGCATTTTTTGCCCGGGTTAAAACCAATAAGCTTTGAGCTCTGCTATTGATGACGGATATTGATTTTGTTCATACTTCTTGTAATTTATAACTATTATAAATACACTACAAAGCAGCCCAATAGCTTGTGTTGCTGCTCTTTTTTTAATAAATTTGGAATCAACTCTTTTAATTACTGTTAGTATGGAACTTAAACCTATACTATTCTTTTCTGCCCTTCTTATCCTAATTACCAGCTTCGTGGCCAGCGAGGTCAGGAAAGATCAATTCGGCGAGTTCAAATATGACGATTTTGATAAGCCGGGAAAATGCAAAACCTGCCATAATGCTTTTTACCAGCAATGGAAGCAGTCTATGATGTCTAAGGCATATACCCATCACTGGGATGAAATAGAATACTTTCAGCTTGCGGTAGCCCATTCGGAAAACGACCCGGAAATGGCCAAAGTCCATGAAGGTTGCAATGGCTGCCATACGCCCATGGCCTGGCTCTCCGGTGATGTACCCCCGCCAAAGCCTGAAGAAGGATCAAGAGCCAATGAGTCGGTTTCATGCGAGGTATGTCACCTTATCAAAGGAATCAATGGCGATACAGCCTTTAATTTCAACTACATAATGACCAGCGGCGATACTAAATACAGCTCCCGAAAAGGAGAAACGGATTCGCCGGAACACAAGATTGTGAGATCAAAACTGCACAGCAGCGCAAAATTCTGCGGCATCTGTCACAACGAAAAAAGCACCTTTGGTGCCTGGGTGAAATCCACACAACTGGAATGGGAAGAAGGCCCTTATTCAAAAGAAGGTGTCCAGTGTCAGGATTGCCATATGACCGAAGCAAACTCCCGCACCGCTCGAATGGGTGTAAAATATCCTGACGCCAAACTACATTTGTTCCACGGAGCTCATGATCCCGGTAAACTCAACGGAGTGATCGAACTGCGCGTACAACCTGATGTGAACGAAACGGTTCCGGGAGGGGTAGCCGTTTTTACCGTGGCATTATTCAACCAGAAAACCGGACATAAATTCCCCACCGGATCGGTAGAAGACCGAATCGTGTGGCTGCACGTAGAAGCAGAGGACGAAAAGGGAAACATCTATCATCTGAAAGTGGATAAAAAAGAATTTGAAGGTGAAGAATATACCATTGCAAGTAATGAACTGGCTTATCAGGATATGGGTGTTCCATTACAGAAGCCTGACTTTAAAGGCGTGAAGCGTGAGGATGTTCCGGTAGGAGACCGCATTTTCCGTATGCCGTATTTCGATCCACAGGGAAGAATGACCCTGATGCAATGGAATACCAAGTCGCTGGGCGTGGACTACCGTATCGGCCCCAGAGAAACCAAACTGGAGACTTTCACCTTCAACCTGCCCTATGAAGTAGCACCGGGTAAACTTAAAGTAACAGCCGTGCTGAACTACCGGCTGTTGGTAAAACCAGTTGGAGAATTCCTGAACGTTCCTGAAGAG
Organism: Bacteroidales bacterium; assembly: GCA_021740245.1. GTDB lineage: Bacteria > Bacteroidota > Bacteroidia > Bacteroidales > PWNQ01 > PWNQ01. Next base: position 40,750 of record JAIPAE010000005.1, read on the forward strand.
GAATATGCCATTCATGAAATCAACCGTCATTCTACAGAAATAACCGTGTTACCTTAAAAAAAATAAAATCGGATGAACTGCCCATGATCTACTGACATAAACTTGCATGATTATTAAGAAACTATAAATATTGTATGGCGTACATTTGACATATTATAGCGAGCTCACCCGCTTTAAGCGAGAGCCATTAAAATTATAATCGTATGAAACAAAAACTACTCTTTACCTTATTATTGTGTATTGCATTTGGATTTATCGCTGAGAAAAGTTTTGCAACACCTGCATTTGCCCGGAAATACAGGCTTAGCTGTAAAACCTGTCATACTCCTTCTATGCCAAAGCTGAAACCTTATGGCGATACCTTTGCCGGAAACGGGTTTAAGCTTTCAGATGAAGAAGCTCCACGCTATTTCGTGCCTGCCGGTGATGATAAATTGTCGCTGATACGAAACTTCCCTCTGGCAGTGAGAATGGACGGCTTTCTAACGTACAACTACAGCAACAGTGAACAAAGTGACTTCCAGTCTCCATACCTCCTCAAACTACTATCGGGAGGACAGGTGAGTAACAACCTGGCTTATTATTTCTATTTCTACATGGATGAAAGAGGTAAAGTAGCAGGTGTGGAAGATGCTTTTCTTATGTATAATGATTTGTTTAACATTGATCTGGATATTTACCTGGGTCAGTTCCAGGTGTCAGACCCCCTGTTTAAAAGGGAACTCCGCCTCACATTGGAAGACTATCGCCTCTATACGTCACAGATCGGGATTTCGGATATCAACCTGAAATATGATAAAGGGGTTATGATTACCCTGGGGTTAAATACAGGCACCTCATTCGTGCTGGAAATTGTTAACGGGAACGGGATAACGGAATCGCACGAGCACTTGTTTGACAAAGATAAGTACAAGAGCTATGTCGGTCGAATATCACAGGACATAGGGGATTTTCTGCGGATCGGTGGTTTTGCCTATACAGGCCGTGAAAAGCAGCAGAATATTTTTGATGATGACTTAACCAACGATGTGTTTGTCTGGGGACCTGATCTTACCTTGTCGGTTACTGATATGTTTGAACTCAACGCTCAGTACCTCAAACGTATGGATTCTAAGGTTTTTCCTCATGAAAACAGTCTTGTTACCTATAACGATATTGAAACTACCGGTATGTTGGCTGAATTGCTGTACATGCCCAAGGGCGATGACAGCAACTGGTATCTGATGGGTATGTTTAATGATGTTCAAAGTGACTATGATCAGGCCGGATATCGCTCTTATGCTTTTCATGCAGGTTATCTGATGAGAAGGAACGTACGTCTGGCTGCAGAGTATTCGCTGGTGGATGATCATAACTGGGGCGAATACAACAAATTCAGCGTGGGTTTTGTGGCGGGTTTTTAGGCTGAATCATTTTATCGGAGATATTACCGGAATATTTTATCTTTAATGCATAGCACAGAAGGAGAGCCCATGCTATCAAATCCTGTGGCGTGTGTCAATAATTTTTTTCTTGATTCATTAATTGTGCCAGTGTTTTATCCTTTCCTGTTTTCTCGAAAAAATCGTACCACCCGGTAATATTTTTATACCTTTATAAAACAAATCCAATCCGTGGAAAGAAACAGAACCTGGGATGGTTTTAAGACAGGACTGTGGTTAGCAACAGGCCAGAAAACTGCTCCTGTGATAATTTACCTTTTGTTTGAAAAACAATATGAAAGATATGTCCATACAAAAGCAGCAAATGTCAGCACTTCTGTTCCAGCCTTCTATACTGCCATACACTGCTTACCTCTGCATCTTCTTCATAGATAGTTTTGTGTTATTTTGATAAAATGTAAAATAATGAAACTCTCTTGCACTGACTTACACAAAAGACGAAGAATAAAGCAGGGATTTCATGGGTTTAATTTGTAAAATGCTAATAAAATAACTCTTAGAATTGACTTTCAACATTTTTTTTACTATTTTCATATAAAGTTGCATAAATACTAATTTTTATGATAATTATGTCAGACTTATTCGGGTATTATAACAGCATTAACACAATAAAACATCATGAGAAAGTCAACAGGTAAAGACAATAAGGAGAACAAATCCAAAAATAAGGAATCAAATTTAACAGATGAAACATTCATGATCCGCCTAAGGCGGAACACACACGCGGATGATTAAATGGCGTAATGAGTAATGCGATGATGCGATGATGTGATGATGCGAAAGGGCGAACGAAGAGACGAAGAGGCGAAGAGACTGAGAGAAACAACGAACAAACACAGAACACAGAACACCGAACAATAATTTAAACAGATGAATACAATAAATTTACTGAGGATATAATCGACACGCTACGAGAACCATTACTTGTAATTGATAAAGATTTAAGGGTAATGAAAGCCAGCCGTTCATTCTATAAATTTTTCAAAGTAACTCCAGAAGGAACAATTGGTAAGCTTATCTATGAATTGGGAAATTACCAATGGGATATTCCAGAACTGAAAGAATTGCTGGAAAAAATCCTTCCTGAGAAAAATTCCTTTGATAATTACAAGGTTGAACACAACTTCTCTACCATTGGTAAACGGGTGATGCTTTTAAATGCACGGCGGGTAAAAAGGGCATTTGGAAAAGAGAAGGTAATTCTTCTTGCAATTGAGGACATAACTGAACGAAAAGCCAAAGAAGATGCCTTAAAAGAAAAACATCGTGCAACAAATGATTCTTTAAACGTTCTGTTGAACTTTATGAATGCGCCAATTATTATATGGGACACTTCCATGATAATAAAACGTTTCAACCACAAATTTGAACTACTGAGCGGGTATGATTCGGCTGAAGCTATCGATAAAAAAATTGATTTTCTTTTCCCAAAAGAAAAAATTGATGCAACACTCGATTTATTAAAAAATCATCTTGCCGATGAACAGGAAGTAGTTGAAATAGATATTTTAACAAAAGACAATAATATCAGGACAGTTTTGTGGTGTCTTGTCCTAAAATAGGATTAAAACATTAACCTGTAAACTTTTTTTAGGACGAGTCACCGGGAGCATAGAGAAAAGGCCTTAAACATGTTTAAATCTGTTCAGCAGGTAGGACAACGCTACCTTTTTGGAATGTTGGTGATTATTATTATACTGGGATTAGTGAACAGTATCGGGCTTTGGATTATTGGCCTTGATAACCCGTTCCTTTTTGGGTTTTTGGCTGCTGTCTTAGCCCTTATTCCTTATGCCGGAACCTTTTTGGGAGCTGCCATTCCCATATTATATTCTTTTATAACCTATGATTCTCTTTGGATGCCAATAACCATAGCTATTTACTTCTGGTTCGTTCAGTTTGTTGAAAGTAATTATCTGACCCCGAAAATCGTGGGAGGAAACTTAAAAATTAACGCTTTAACCTCAATTTTAAGCATCATTATCGGTGCTTCGGTTTGGGGTATTGCCGGTATGATTTTATTTTTGCCCTTCGCCGCCATGTTAAAAGTGGTTTGTGAAGAGTATGAAGAACTCAAACCCATTGCTTTGTTGATCCGTGAGCAGAATAATAAACCGACAGATGGCAAAGATAATTTTATTGGCAGATGGTTTAAAAAGATAAAAACCTGGGGTTCCGGGTTTCGCACCGCCTTTAAAAAATAAGGACAAGTTTATGAATGAAATATATAAAATCAAAGACTCAGCAATGTTTATAAAAACCACAGGTATTCTCAGCTTATTAACAAGCCTGTTTTTATGTTTCACCTTTAATCCCACCTATGCACAGGACATAAAAAAGGAAGTCAGTTACTCACAGCATAAAGTATTGCCTTTTTACACTCTTAAAAAAATTGGAAATACGGCGATCTTTCAGGGAAATCAAAAGAAAAGAAATTACTTTGAAGGATGGTATTTTAAAATGGTTTCAGAAGACGGTTCTGACATCATCAG
>JAIPAE010000061.1 GCA_021740245.1 Bacteroidales bacterium
GATAGTGGAACTTCTACCTGTTCGAAAAGCTCCTTTATTGGACGGCGAACTTTTTTGGCATGTTGATATGTATCATCTTCCGCCCGGTAGCCCAAAGCTATCACTACCGTTGTTTTGAGACCTTTTTCATCCATATGTAGTATTTCATCGTAGCTCGATTCGTCAAATCCTTCGATAGGGCAGGTGTCAATTTTCATTTCAGCAGCTTTTGTCATCAATGTTCCTAACACAAGATAAATCTGACGCGCAGCCCAGGCATTTTTACTTGGACGGCTATTGATATAACCTTTCATCATCTGGCTGTATTCATGGAGGTCTTCAGTTTTCTGTTTGCGAATTTTGGCGATGTACTTAATAAAATTATCCACGTCTTTATCGTTGATATCTGCATAATGCCCGAAAACCAGAAGATGCGATGCATCAGTGATCTGTGATTGTTCAAATGATACTTGTTTCAGAGCTTTTCTGGTGGACTCCTCCTGAATATTGAGCACTTTAAAGTATTGCAGGCCAAAGGAAGTGGCTGAAAGACGTATAACTTCTTTTAGTTTATCGAAGTCATTATTACTGATCTTTTTTGACTTATCAAATTTCTTTGTCGCATAGCGCCATTTTAAATCATCAATTAATTTCATTTTTTATTATTTTGAATAGTTCTAAATAAAATTCGTTACTTTGTTAACAACCCAAATATTATTTAGTTGAAAATGGCGTGAATTATTCTGTTACTGAAAACAAGTAAATGTTTGTTTATCGCTAACAGCATCAGTATTTCAAGTCGATAAACAAATAAATCAAGAAATAAACTAAAGCCTTAGTAGGGTAATTCATTTAGGTCAGATCAACATAAGAGGGATTGTGTTGTTAAGATCATGAAAACTTATTTTGTTAGTTTTGTTCAATAAATAAAAACAGTATGGCTACAAATGAGCAATTGGCGCAGGCAGAGATGAAAGCCAGGGGTAAACCTTTGCAAAAGATGTTTAACCAGGTTCCGGAGAAATATGATTTTTTAAACCGGATCATGACCTTAGGTTTAGATGAACCCTGGCGTAAAAAAGCAGTCAAATATGTAATGGAGCACTCACCTTCACAGGTGATGGATTTAGGTACAGGGACTGGTGATATGGCAATCAGGATGGCCCTGGAAATGCCACAAACTAAGATTATAGGTTATGATTTTAGCGAACCGATGTTGGAAGTTGCCCGTACGAAAGCTCAGAAACATTCGATTTCAAATATTTCATTTATGGAGGGAGATGCTGCAGAAATGCCATTTGAAAACAATACATTTGATGTGATTGGCATCTCTTTCGCTTTCAGAAATATGACCTATAAGAACAAAAATACATCATTGTATCTGTATGAAATGATGCGCGTAATAAAGCCCGGTGGAAAGCTGATTGCCGTGGAAAGTAGCCAGCCCAAAAGTACATTTATCCGGTTTTTCTTTCATTTATACCTGCAATATATTATTTCAGGTATAGGAGGGAGGCTGGCAAAGGCAAAAGGTGCCTACCATTACCTGGCCTATTCAGCTAAAAAGTTTTACACAACGGATGAATTGAGTGCATTACTGCAGGAGCATGGTTTTGGTCATGTGGTTCATCATAAGATGTTCTTAGGTGCAGCAGCAATAACCATAGCACAAAAACCGCAATAACTTATGAAGTTACCGCCAGCATATTATCAACAGCCCGATGTAATTGCAGTTGCTCGTGACTTGTTGGGTAAAAAGCTGTTCAGTAAAATCAATGGTCAGGTAACAGCGGGTATCATAACAGAAACAGAAGCATACGCAGGTATAACGGACAGGGGAAGCCATGCATACGGTGGACGCCTTACGAAGCGTACTGAAACCATGTTTATGCCCGGAGGAATATCATATGTATATCTGTGTTATGGCATTCATGCCTTGTTTAATGTGGTTACCGGACCGGCGGAAGAACCGCTGGCGGTGCTTGTGAGAAGCATAGAACCCACAGATGGTATGGAAACCATGAATCAGCGACGTAAGTTTCCGAAAAAAGGCCTGGCTGATGGCCCCGGTAAGCTTACGCAGGCCTTAGGGATTACTACTAAATTGGATGCTGTTTCTTTGAGCAATAATGTGATCTGGATTGAAGAAGCATTGAAATTTCCCGAAAACCTTATTCAGCAAGGCGCTCGTATTGGAATTGATTATGCTGGTTCTGATGCTGAATTACCTTATCGTTTTTGGGTGGAAAAGGTTTTGTGATACTCCCGGCATTGCTTTTATCTCCTGGCTTTAATGCATTTGTCACAAAGGTTGTTAATGAAACGTGTGTTGTGTTTAGAAGACGTAATTAACTTGAGATTGATTAAATAATTATTTTGTAGCAGACCATGAATACTAAATCAATTTATTAAAGGCTAATATATCCTGATACCAATATTTGCGCCAAGCATGACTTTGAAATAATGATTATATGTGTTTTCTTCTATAAATGAAGGTTTTTTAAATAACCATGAATAATCTTCCGGGTATTCTGTATTTTTATTGTCTTTCAGACCAATGCCTGCAAAAATATCCAGGTAAATATTATTCATGATTTTACCTTGTTTACCAATAATCAGAGTGATACTCCGGTGAGTAATGTCAATAGTTTTTCCATTAGGTTTTTTAAAACTCATTGCGGCATATGAAACACAAGGAGAACTATACATTCCGGAGGGGCCATAATCTTTAGCAATATAATAGCGATAACTTCCAAAAATGCGATATCCTTTACCTGATTTTACATCATCCATGATATTATACAGGTTGTCGAGAAGCGGTTCCGATAAGATGAAGTTATTCCTGATAATCCCGTATCCAAGGGAAAGACTGTGGTTTTTTATGAAACTTGTTTCCAGTGAAAGCCGGATTTCCGAAGCCATTGGAATATCATTAATAATTAATGGTACCGGATTGTATTTCGTTAAAGTATAAGGATTGTATGAAAAGTGGGAATTTTGGTCTTCCTCCTGGCCAATTTTATACTTTTTATATTGCGCTGATAGTGGTTGGGAAATTAAGCTGCCCATAATAATAAAGATGATCAAGAGCTTTGAAAATAAGTGTTTATGATCCATGGTTATTAATTTTTTCTCAAAATTACAATTTTCCTGTTAACACTTCATGTTTATCATTTGCCTTATTTTAAGAGTGTTTCCATTATGACACTTTCTTTGAAAATAGTATCTTTGACTTTCAAAACAGGTATACACAAATCAAAATAAAGGCAGGAATGTGTCTATATTAAGCATTTAGCCGATTTTTCAGGTCATACCAATAAAAGTAAAATCTATGAAGCCGCTTAAAAATCCCTATTCACAGTATAAAGATTATAATTGTTTTGGATGTTCACCCGATAATCCCATCGGTTTAAATCTGGAGTTTTATGAAAATGAGGAATATATAACTGCTCAATGGACTCCTGATCATAATTTGGAAGGTTTTTTCAATGTTCTTCATGGTGGAATTCAGGCAACTATGCTGGATGAGGTTTCCAGCTGGGTTGTTTTTATAAAAGTAGGAACGGCCGGGATGACATCACGTATGGATGTGCGTTATAAAAAACCCGTGAATATTGAAGATGGGCCGGTTACTTTGAGAGGTAAACTGGTGGAAATGAAACGTAATATTGCTGTCATTAAAGCCGAATTGCTTGATAACAAGGGTAATATCTGTTCATATGCTGATCTGAACTATTATACTTTTTCAAATGATCAGGCTAAAGAGAAGCTGTATTATCCGGGAGTGGAAAAGTTTAAATCCTGATGCCAAAGGAAAAGCCAATTTTAATTTTAATGTTATAATTATAAACATAAGATAAATCATCCATGTAAATGATTTTTTGCATAGGATGCTTCACTTTGTTTCCCCAGCTATTGTTTTTATAGCCAACACCGGCAAACAGATCACCATAAAACAGGTCAAAAAATTTCATTTGATATCCTAGTATTGCAGCGATATGAAAATGTTCGATATAGGCATGGTCTGACAGGCCTGCTGTTTGAACGTTTTCTATTCTCAGATTAGCATAGGAAATATGTGAACCAAGATAAACGCCTTCCGGATAAGGTCCGAGTTCTTTAAATAACCAGCGGTAATCAAAGTGCACTTTATAGCCAAGAAATTTTAATGCTTCAGGATTATTTATGATGGAAGTATAACCTTTCAGCAAAATAACGTTTTTACCCAGATAAGCTGCACCCAGGTTAGCGTATTGCTTGTGTCCGGTAGAAGTTTCGTATGTTAAACGGTATTCCGAGGTAAACGGTATTCCTCCCCACAAAACAGTAAACGGGTTTGTTTTGATCATACTAAATTCGTTATCATAATCTTTTTGGTTGTCCTTCCGGTAGACAGGGTTATTATTTGGGGAATTTTGTGCCCATACCGGACAGGTTAGTGTAAATATGGTGATTAAAGGCAGGATGAATATTCTTTTCAAAAAGGATGACATATAATGTTTAAATATTTTTTGGAACAGATTTGTGTGTTTTATGAAGACCATGAATTCTATATTAAAATACCCATATTAAAACCTAAAGATAATTTAAGTGGAAAATCGTATATAAGTGATTTTCCTTCAAACACTTTGTATTGTGTTCCACTAAGGTTATTACTGTAACTGTTGTTTTTATAGCCTGCGCCGGCATAAAGATCAAAATAAAAATTACCACTTATCCTACCTTGATAACCCCATTTTAAAATCGCATAAAAGTGTTCTACTAATGCTTTGTTATTTTGATCCCCGGGTTGCATTTGTTCAAAATCCATTTTTGCAAATGATATTTCAGGACCGAGATACATGCCTGAAGGGGCACAGTCATTTTTTGAGTATATATATCTGTAGTTAGCGATCAGCCGGAAGCCTTTTGCTTCTGTATTATCAGGATCAGTAATATAATCTGTTAATATGGCATCAGGGATAATAGTGTTTTTCCCCATATATGCAGCTCCAAAATTAATGCTGTGCGAAGGGCCAAAGCTTGTTTCGTAAATCAGGCGGTACTCAGAACTCATGGGAATGTGACCATGAAGTACAGGCAAGGGGTTGAACTTAAGCATTGAATAACGGTAGTAACCGGGCTCAATGGCTGGTTTTACCTTATTGAGATCATAAGTTTTATATTGGGCAGATAACTGAAATGCTGATACCGATAAAAATATTAAAGTCAATAGCGTTATATATTTATTCAGGTTTGACTGCATTTTTTTCGGGGGTTTCACTTTCAGCCTGTAAATATAAACATTAGAAAACAATAGTGTAAAGTTTTTAATAAGATTTATTTTTGGATTTTACCATGCCTTTGTATTCAATGCCTTTATCTTATTGGGGGAAAGCCAATTTTGGAAATTTTCTATCTTTTTATATTTTTGATTTTAATGGTCTTCCGCTTTCAGCGGAGTTATTGCCATGATAAACTAAACATCCGGTAGTCACTGTTTTTTAAGCATTATTGAAAAACATGCTTTTGTGGATGCTATTGTGCAGACACTAAGGGTATTATTAAAAGCTGTATATTTTATTTGGCTAAACGATACGTTCGATATTCCAGACAAAGGCACGTACGCCAACTTCTTTATTAATAGCATCCATTTTTGTAATAGCATCTAAAATGGCGTCTACTTTTTCATCTTCAACTACAGTCATAATGGCGTTGTTTTGTTCGGGCCAGGTATGAGTTCCCATATGCGGGTCTCCATCCACCGATCCGCGTCCATAAACTTCGTTCATTTGTGTATAACCCCTGATCTCAAGTCGGTCCAACATAAACTCCACTTTTTCGGTATGGGCCTGGTTAAATATTATAAGAATTGACTTCATAACTTGTGATGTTTTGTAAAATGCTGTTCCGGCAAAAAGCCGGAACAGCGAAATTTTTAATGATCCATAAATGAAAATTTTTCTCTTACTTTTTGCTTTTTGTTACGTTCACCTGTTCTGCTGAAGAGCTTATAAACAACAGGCACTATTACCATAGTAATAATGGTGGAAGCTACCAGTCCACCAATAACGGAAATACCCATTGGGCTCCATATCTCGGAACCTTCACCTGTACTTAGTGCCAATGGCATCATACCCAGGATTGTTGTCATTGCAGTCATAAGTACCGGGCGGAGCCTGCTCTTACCTGATAGTGTAATTGCCTGATCAAGAGGGTATCCGCGGTCGCGCATCAGGTTGATGTAATCTACCAGAACAATAGCATTTTTTACAACAATACCAACCAGCATGACAGCTCCCAGTCCGGCAATGATGCTTAATGTAGTATTTGTGATCAGCAGTGCAAATATAACGCCGGAGAATGCAAATGGGATAGAAAACATAATTATAAAAGGCATTTTAAGGGACTCAAACTGGGATGCCATGACAATATAGACTAACAGCAGGCTTAGTGCAAGCAATAATGCCAGGTCCATAAAACCTTCCTGCTGGTCTTCAAAAGCACCGCCTACTTCGATCATAATTTCCAGGGGTTTATCAATTTTATCTATTTTTTCCTGAATGGAAGATGCAAGTTCACCCATAGGTACCTTATAGGGTGTAGCAGATATGGTAACAACACGTTCACGCTGCTTGTGTTCGATATTTGGAGGAGAATAATACTCCTTAACTTCACCCAGCTCACCAAGTCGTATCGTCATACCGGCAGGGTTTTGAATTGAGATATTTTTAATATCTGAGATGCTGTTGCGGAATTCTTTTTTAAAGCGAACAACAACATCATATTCTTCACCTGCTTCTCTGAGCCTGGTAGCTGTGAGGCCTTCCACACGGTTATACAAAGCATTGGATACAGTAGCTGTATTTAGACCGTTTGCGGCCAGTTTTTCCCGGTCCAGTTCCATACGCAACTCCGGTTTTTCATCTTCGCGACTGATTTCTATTTCCCGCGCTCCTTTTATGTTCTGAATACTGTCTGCCAGTTGATTAGCCAGACGTGTGGTTCTTTTAATATTATATCCGTAAATATCGACTTCTACATTGTTGCCGCCCATCATGCCTGTATTTTCTGAATTTACATTGTACTCTATGATCTCAGGAATTTTAGCCAGTTCTTTACGAACTTCTTCAGAAATATCCCAGACAGTTCTTTCGCGTTTTTCCACATCAACAAGACCAACATTGTAATTAATGATGTTTGATCCTGTGGAACGGAACATAGATGTAAATCCGCCCTCATCATCAGCGCCGGCTGAAGTTGCGATCAGGTCAACTTCATCAAAACGGACTTTCAATATGCTGTCTACTTTCCGTGCTATCCTGATGGATTCATCCACGCGTGTACCTGACTGAAGCTCTATATTGATAGAAAACCGGCTTTCATCGGTCTGGGGCATGAATTCAGTTCCCAGCTTTGTAGTCAAAAGCACAGATATGAACAATACTCCCAAAGCAGACAACAAAATGATTTTCAAGTGATTAAGGCTCCACTTCAAGGCATTTTCATACCATCTGTCGAATTTATCCAGCATTGGGCGGATGGTATTATCATAATGAAACCGGCTTTTGCTTCTGGATCGTTCACGCAACCGGAGTAATTTTGAGCTAAGCATAGGGGTGAGGGTGATTGCTGCAAGGGTAGAGGTAGTGACAGTAATGGTTACGATCCAGCCTAACTGACGGAACATGATTCCGGTCATGCCGCCGAGCAATGTCATTGGGAAAAATACAGCAACTACTGTCAGTGTGGTAACAATAACCGCAAGCCAAACCTCGTTAGTGGCATAAATGGCCGATTCCCTGGGAGTGCTGCCTCGCTCTATGTGTTTGCTAATGTTTTCCAGAATAACTATTGCATCATCAACAACCATACCTATAGCAATGGAAAGTGCTGATAATGAAATTATATTGATGGAATGGCCGGAGATTCGAAGATAGATGAAGGATACTATCAGGGCTATAGGAATTGTGAGTACAACAATAAATGTTGCACGCCAGCGTCCCAGGAAAAAGAGGACAACCAATACGACAAAGATCAATGCAAACATCAATGTTTGCCCCAAATTATTGATAGAGCCTTTAATGAATTCACTGGAATCAAAAATAGTTTGTATTTCTACATCAGGGGGCAAATTATCTTTTAGACCGTCTAATTCCCGGTTCAAATCCCGTGCAACACTCACGGTGTTAGCACCAGATTGCTTCATAACCATCATACGAACACCATTCTTACCATTTATTTTCTCGTCCATGGTCATTTCCCTGAGGGAATCACGCACGGTGGCAACATCTTCCAGGTAAATCGCCTGTCCGTTGATATTACCAATAACGATGTTTTCAATCTTATCACTGGTTTTAAATTCTCCTTCCACACGCAACGGATAGTCCAATCGACCCATTTCTATGTTACCGGTAGGCATGTTCAGATTTTCTGCTGCTAATACGTTAGCAATCTGCTCTATGGTTAAATTATAAGCTTCCAGTCTGCGAGGATTAATCTCAATGGCAACCTCCCTGGAAGGGGCACCAACAATACTAATGGAGCCTATACCTTCAATACGGTTCAGCGGGTTGATGAGTTTTTCCTCCAGCATTTTTTCAAGTCCCTCATAGCTCTCATCGGCTGTAATGGCAAACATCTGAATTGGCATCATGCTGGAACTGAACTTGAATATCGTTGGCTCTTCCGAAGCATCAGGAAGTATATCCTTTACCATGGCTAAAGCATCGCGGATATTATTAGCGGCTTCACTGAGGTTGGTTTCATATTCAAACTCAAGTGTTACAATAGATAAATTATCTCTTGATACTGAAGTAACTTCTTTCAGGTCATCTACTGTATTTACTGCATCTTCAATGGGTTCGGTGATATTCGTTTCAATATCGCTGGCACTGGCTCCGGGATATGTAGTAAAAACTGTTATTGCAGGAAATTCGATTTCCGGATACAAATCCACCGGAAGACGGACAATGGAATATAATCCGAAAACCACTACAGCAATAAAGATCATGATTGTTGTTACCGGCTTTTTTACAGCATTTCCATAGATACTCATAGAACAAATTCCTTTTGATTAGCTAAAAAATTAGTTTTTTACTTTAACTTTGTCGCCGTGCATCAGGTTAGCCTGGCCCGCAATAATCAGTTCCATACCTTTTTCGATTTCGTCTGACAAAAGTTCTATATTTTCATTTTTTCTTTCACCCAGTTTCACATTTATTTTTCGAGCTTTGCCATCTTCCACAACAAAAACATATCGGTTATTTGTTCCTTCCTGTTTAACTATTGATATCGCCGGGGCAAACATAGCAGCATCATCTTTAAGTTTTATATTCACTTTGGCAAACATTCCCGGACGAAGCTTTTCTTGTGGATTATTCACTTTGATTTCTGTTTTAAAGCTTCGTGTAGCCGGATTGATTACAGGATATACTTTCAAAACACTACCCTGAAATGTTTGATTTGGATAAATATCCGATCTTACAGTAGCAAGCATACCTTCCTTAATATTTGGGAAGTATTTTTCTGAAATACTGACTACAGCCTTCAACGGTGAAATCTGCATTAATGTAACAATAGCAGCTTTGCCTGCCTGAGTATTGGGGGCACCTGAATAAACTTCACCGGCTTCGTAATACTTTTCTGTGATAATACCATTAAAAGGTGCCATAAGTTTTGTGTTTTCTTTCAGATATTCCAGATTGGATAATGCTATTTCATATTGTGTTTTAGCCTGATCATATTGTTGTTCGGAGATACTGTTTAGCTTGTAAAGAGTATCCATCCGGCGAAAATTTGTTCTTGCCTGTTCTAGCTGCAATAAGGCTTGTGTGAGCTGAGTCTGATCCATTTTTACCAGTTTCTGACCTTTTCTCACACGATCACCTGCTTCTACATAAATGCTGTTAATACGCCCTGGTTGTGATGGTGCAAAATAGACCTCTTCATAAGCTGTTAAATTGGCTGTATACTGAATCTCCCGGTTCAAGGAATCCATCTTCAGAATCATAGTTTTTACCGGTTGCGCACTTTTTTCTTCCTTTTGTTCCTCCTTTGGCTGTGGACTACATGAGCTTAACAATAAAGCGAAAATTGCTGCCCATCCTATTATTTGTAACTTGTTCATTTGTATGTCTTTTTACATATTTTTATATTAGCTCTTAACTATATTTTACAATTTATTGTGTAATTTATCCAATTGTAGTTTGGACTGCATGAATTCGAGTGTTGCATTCAAATAATTACTTTCTGCCTCCAGATAGTTGGAGTTTGCTTGTGTAAGGTCCAGACTGGAAACCAAGCCTTGTTTATATTTATTTTGGACGCTGTTTAAAACTCTAAAGGCTACTTTTACATTTTCTTTTTGAGTTTGATAGTTTTCAAAAGCACTTGTTAGCTCATATTGCAATTGATTGTTTTGCAATTCCAGTTGTTCTTTGATCATTTCCTTGCTTCTTTTGGCTTTATCCAGTTCTATTTTAGCTTTTTCAAGATTTGCTTTTCGAACCCCACTGGAAAAAATGGGAACATTGAGTGTTAAGCCGGCAGCATTATTAGGGCTGAGATCAAAACCGGTTGTCATGATTTTTTCCGTATAACTGTAAAATCCGGTAAGTGTTGGAGCATATGCCCACTTTTCCATATTAACCATTTTTTCCTTAAGTTGTTCCTGAGTTTGAACAATCTGAAAATTAGGGTTCTGATTAACACTAAAATTTGATAATTGAATAGCATCTTCAGCTTTGCTTAACAGTCCGGGAACCGAATCTTTTAAAACTACATCCTGCGATGAATTCATCCCCATTTGAAATTTAAGCATGTTATAGCTCAGGTTAACATTCCGCTCCATTGATTTTTGCTGATTTTGAAGCTGGGAAATGCTGATACTGATTTGGTCCACATCGGTTTGTTCTGCTATACCTGCAGCATACATGTTATTAGTATGGTTTTTTATTTCTTTCAAATTTTTAATATTTTTCTCCAGGACATTAACAATTCGCTTTGTAACCAGTATAAGCTGATAGGTATTGGCAACACTTTCTTTCACATCAAGTTCAGTAATCTCGACATTCTGACGTGCCAGCTCCTGTCCAATCCTGGCTGTTTCAAGTCCTACCCAGTATTGTCCGCCAAAGATCAACTGAGATACCTGAACCTGAGCATTCGATTGGTCGGTCATAACAATTGTGGAAGGCCCAGAGGGAGCCATCGAGTTCAGGATTTTAAGTAATTCATAATCGCCAGGGTCAAACTTTGTATAGTCAATTGTTGGCATATCGGTTTCACCTCCGTCAAAATCAAGTTCAGCTTCGTAATTGAAATTAGTCATGTAATCTACTTTGCCGCTTACCTGGGGGAGGCCCTGGCCCCTTGCTTCTTTGTACTGTTGGTTAGCTATACTGACATCTTCGCGCACATTTTGTAACTGCCGGTTATGTTCCAGAGCATATTCCTGTGCTTCGGCAAGTGATAGTGAGATTTTTTCCTGCGATTGTATTGGAAATAATATCACTATGCTTATTGAAATTAAGATCAATTTTTTGATGTTCATA
>JAIPAE010000062.1 GCA_021740245.1 Bacteroidales bacterium
CCATCAGTCTTAAAATCTTTTGCGGTTATTTCTTGAGTTGATTTATCTGTTGTTGACATTATTTCTCCTCCAGGATTTCGTTAAACTTCTCTTTTAATTCATAAATCATGAAAGGTAATCCCTGGATTTTATTGTATTGCAGGTAATTGAATTCAGGGAAGTGAGCTCTGAGATAATTAACAAACTGGCCATTATTGATCTCAGTAATAATTATCTTATTAAATTTACTCAGCACCTCTTTGGTATTTTTAGGTAATGGTTTAATATATTCAAAGTGGGCCAGGCTAATGTCTTTACCTTGTTCTCGTAATTCTTTAACAGCGGTATAGACAGCGCCATATGTTCCGCCCCAGCTAACAACAAGCAGGTCGCCGCCATCTTCATCCCCAAAAATTTTCTGATCAGGTATATAGTTTGTAATACGCTGAACTTTTTCTTCCCTGTATTTAACCATAATTTCATGATTAAGCGGGTCATGCGATACTTCGCCAGTCACATCCTCTTTTTCCAGTCCACCTACCCGGTGTCTTAATCCTTCCGTACCTGGTAATGCCCATTCACGAGCAAGTGTTTCAGGATTACGACGGTAAGGAGCATAATCTTCATTATTAGCATTTGCAACAGGAGGTTTAATATTAGGAAGACTGTTAACGTCAGGAATATTCCATAACTCGGAACCATTAGCCAGATATCCGTCTGTGAGTAAGATGACAGGCACCATGTGTTCCAAAGCTATTTTCCCGGCTTTAAAAGCGCCGTGGAAGCAATCGCCAGGTGTAGATGCAGCGATAACGACTACAGGGCTTTCGCCATTACGTCCGTAAAGAGCCTGCAAAAGATCGGATTGTTCAGGTTTTGTAGGCAAACCTGTGGCCGGGCCGCCACGTTGAACGTCCACAACAACCAGCGGTAGTTCTGTCATTACAGCAAGCCCCAGGGCTTCACTTTTTAGTGATAAGCCCGGCCCTGATGTAGTAGTTGCTGAAAAACTACCGGCAAAGGCTGCACCAATGGCTGAGGTAATGCCCGCAATCTCATCTTCAGCCTGAAACGTCTTGACCCCAAGATGCTTGCGCTTGCTAAGCTCCTGAAGAATCTCCGTAGCAGGGGTAATTGGATAAGAACCCAAAAACAAATTGTGCCCGGACTTTTCGGCTGCTGCTATTAATCCCCATGCCGTAGCTACATTACCAGTGATGTTTCTGAAACTTCCTTTCTTTTCGGCTGATATGATCCGGTAAGTGGTTTGGAAAGCTTCAAGGGTTTCGGCATAATGATATCCGGCTTCTAAAACATCTATGTTGGCGTCAATTAACTTTGGCTTGTTCTTAAACTTTTCTTCTAAAAATGCTTTACCTTGTTTCAGGTCTCTGTTAAACAAGAAATAAAGCATACCCGAAACAAACTGATTTTTCGTTTTGAGTGCAACTTTGGAATCAAGGCCTTTAACAGATGCTTTAGTAATAGTAGTGATTGGTGCTTTAATAACCTGGTAGCCTTTTAATGAGCCATCGTTCAATGGGTCTTCAGAAAATCCTGCTTTTTTGTAATGCTTGTTATCGAAGTTATCTATATCAATAATGATGGTACCATTTTCCCTGACCCATTTAAGATTCTTTTTTAGGGCAGCAGGATTCATGGCAACTAACACATCAGCAAGGTCACCACTGGTGTGGATATCCTTTCCTCCAATGTGTATCTGAAATCCTGAAACACCTGCAATGGTGCCCTGTGGTGCGCGAATCTCTGATGGATAATCAGGGAAGGTAGCCAGGTCATTACCTGCGTTTACGGAAGTGTCCGAAAACTGATTGCCCGTAAATTGCATGCCGTCTCCGGAATCACCGGCAAACTTGATAATGACATCTTCTAATTCTATAACTTTGTTTTTATCTGACATACTTAATTATAAGTTGGTGTTTATATCACTTTGCGAAATTACAGCAAATCTTTTTCTTACAATAATAAAATCAAAGAAAAATTTCAAGTAATTTTATAGTAGAAAAAATCTTAAGAATTTGAAAATGATGATTTCGCATATATTTAATTTTATCTACGTCTGGAAACCGGAATTATTGTTTATGATAAAAAAACATATACAATAAGGATTACTGATTTAGTGTTCTTATATTTGCTAAAACTTAAGTTGTGGGAGAGATATTCAAACAATCAGCCAGGAGTAGTATTTATATTTACCTTGGTGTATTAATTGGTTTTATTATAACCGGTATTCTATACCCCAAGTTGCTCTCAGTGGAAGAGATAGGGCTTATTAATGTACTGATCGGTTATTCAGTTATTATAGCCAAATTAGGAGGGCTTGGCATGCAGCAGGTTACAACACGTTTGTTTCCCTATTTTCGTGATGAGAAGTATAAGCATCATGGATTCCTTTTATTAGTACTTCTTGTTACGGCTATTGGTTTTCTTATAGTTTCTGCCTTGTATGTATTATTTAAAAATAATCTGGTGAGAATGGGGGCGCAGGAATCCGGTATGTTTGGACAGTATGTGGATTTTATACTTCCTTTGATATTGTTCAGTATGCTGTTCAATATATTCGATAATTATTATAAGGTTTTATATAATGCAGTTAAAGGAACTTTTTATCAGGAAGTTGTAAAACGTATTTTTGTTTTATTAGCAATATTGGCTTACTATTTTAATGCATTTGATTTTAGTGGTTTTGTTTATTCCTACGTTATTGCTGCTGCAGTTCCTTTTCTTGCTTTGGTATTATCGTTGAAGTTTTCGGGAAAACTATACTTAAAACCTGAGCTTAACTTTTTAACAAAGAAGTTGAAAAAGGAAATAACAGATGTAGGGCTTTTTGGTATCCTGGCAGGGACTTCAGGGATTTTTATAGTCCATATCGATAAGATCATGGTTATGAATATTACAGACAGTCTTGGAGCTACCGGGGTATACTCTATAGCTTTCTTTTTTGGTTCTTTAGTACATAAGCCTGCAAAAGCAGTGATGAAAATATCATCAGTGTTTATTTCAGAAGCCTGGAAAAATAATCGATTAAGTGAAATTAATAATTTATATAAAAAAAGTGCAATAAATCAAAGCCTTTTAGGCCTGATATTATTGATTGGTTTGATTGTGAATTTGGATAATATTTTTCAGTTTTTAACAGAAGATTATAGCGATGGACGTTATGTGATACTGATCATTGCCATTGCTTTCATGATAGACATGGGTTCTGGTGTGAATGGACAGATTATTAATACATCACGATATTATCGTTGGCAAACCTATTTATTGTTAATCTTGTTGATTTCTGTGGTTCTGTTGAACTGGCTTTTAATACCAGTATACGGGATTACCGGAGCTGCCTTAGCTACCTTAATATCCAAGATGCTGTTTAATCTGTCAAAGTTTTTTTTCATTTACATCAAGTGGAAAATGCAACCTTTTGATACAGCCTTTTTGAAGATATTTGCTGCTGGAGCAATAGCATTTGCTACAGGTTGGTTTCTGCCGGAAATGGAGAATTATATCCTGGATACAATTGTCAGAAGCACACTGACACTTGCCGCCTACAGCTTTGCTGTACTGATGTTGCGACCTTCCGTTGATGTTGAGTACTGGCTGAAAAAATTTAAAGACAAATATTTCAGAATTTAGGGATTATGAAAATATTCTTAAATTAATCTTTTTCATAAACTTTCTCATCAGATATAATTTCTCCTGAATAATTAAAGGTAAGTTTATAAAAAAAGTCGTCACCCTGCTCTTTCATCTTGATAATATAAAGAGGACCTTTGGATGAGTTTGTTAACCGGGAGCTTTTCATACGAAATGGATATGGATAAGCTTCCTCAATATAATCCAATACATCTGAAGGTAGATTCTTCTTTTTCACTTTACGCTCTTCTATGGTTGAAGATAATACTTGAGCTTCTTCATCGACCTGTTCTGCAAAATCTTCATCTATTTCAGGTTCAACCTTTTCTTCTTCTGGTATGTAGAGGTTGTAGATGGTGATAAACCTTCCGGATTGATCAAATTGAATTTCAGTTACGGGCGGATCATCAGCTTTTCTATGATGCATTAAGATACTGTAATAACGGTTCCGGCGGCCTTTTTCAATAAAATACATTTCGTATGGTTCATAATATCTATAGTTCTTATCAATATAATCCATCATATTACTCCGTATCTCTTCTATCGGTTGCTTTTGAACTGTTTTTAATAATTCACCACTTTTATCGTAATATTTCGATTCTTTATATCCACGGCGGGTTTTATAGGTGACAACAAAATTGCTGCTGTCTTTCAACCAAACTTCACCATCGATATTGCGGTTGCGGCGCTCGAAATTTCGTTTAACATCCTGTGGCAGATCGCTTGTTTTTAAAGTATCCTGTGCGGATAAGCAAAATGCGGAGATAATAAAAAGAAATGTAAGCCATAAAGATTTCATAATTCTATTATTTAGTTAAACATTTGATCATTTTTAAATATAATACCTGTTCTGTCTGCACTTGTTGAAATAACGCTAATTTGAGTTCCGGTGTCATTTTCAATGAAATCCAGATACTTTTTCATATTAGCTGGTAATTGCTTATAATCATTCACCTGGTTGATATTTTCATTCCATCCTTCAAACTCATGCAAATAACATTCCAGATTTTCTTGTTTAAGGTTAAATGTACTAAAATCGACATTTTTATTATTTATCATATATTGCCGGCAGACGCTCAATTTTTGAAAACCTGTAAATACATCAGCTTTAGTCATGACAAGGTCTGTAACTCCATTTAGCATAATAGCATATTTTAGTGCGGGCAGGTCAAGCCAGCCGCATCTTCTGGGCCTTCCGGTTGTGGCACCATATTCGTTTCCCTGGTCCCGCAATTTCTGTCCGAAGTCATCATTAAGTTCAGTGGGGAAAGGGCCACTGCCAACACGGGTACAATAGGCTTTGAAAACGCCATACACCCGGTTGATCTTTGATGGTGCAATTCCCAGCCCTGCACAGACACCGGCAGTAATGGTATTTGAGGATGTCACAAAAGGATAGGAGCCAAAGTCAATATCTAAAAGCGTTCCCTGCGCTCCTTCTGCCAATACTTTTTTACCGTCATTAATTTTTTGATTGATGAAATTCTCGCTGTCTACCAGTTTCATTTCTGAAATCAGATTGATAGCTTCCATCCATTTTGCCTCATATTCATTGAACGATAATTGATCGATTGTCTCGTCTTCAATAATTAGTCCGTAGGATTTAAGTAATGACAAATGAATTTCTTTAAGTGTATTGTATTGACTGTGGAAATCTTCTGAGATAATGTCTCCGATTCTGATACCGGTTCTGGCCACTTTATCCGTATAGGTTGGTCCGATTCCTTTCAATGTGGAACCGATCTTTTGTTTCCCTTTTTGACGTTCCAGAGCTAAATCCAACAACCGGTGTGTAGGCAAAATCAAATGAGCTTTATTGGATATATAAAGATTTTGTTTTGTTTCTATACCTTTTTCTTCAAGTCCTTTGATTTCTTCTTTAAATGACATCGGATCAAGTATAACGCCGTTGCCTATAAGATTTATAGTATCTTTCCTGAATAC
This sequence comes from Bacteroidales bacterium, assembly GCA_021740245.1. Taxonomy (GTDB): domain Bacteria; phylum Bacteroidota; class Bacteroidia; order Bacteroidales; family PWNQ01; genus PWNQ01. The sequence continues at coordinate 5,578 of JAIPAE010000062.1, forward strand.
TCCTGAAGGAATATGATGTAAAACATGTTTGGAGCCCTGAAATTCAAGTGTATGACCGGCGTTGGGGCCTCCCTGGAATCGCGCAATTACATCATAGTTTGGTGTAAAGACATCGACAATTTTGCCTTTCCCTTCGTCACCCCATTGCAAACCTAACAAAACATCTACTTGCATTATTAAAAGAATCTTTGGTTTTTATGTTTTTTAGCCACCGAATGGCAGCAAAATAAACCGCTGAAAGGGTTTTACATTAAGTTAAGAAAAATCAAACAGCAGTTTTACAATTCCTGTCCTTGTGAAACAGAAAGCACACAAATTTAACTCAAAATGAAATGAATTTGGAAGAAAAAAAAAGGAAGTTTGTAATAAGAGCTGTAAAATCCAGACTATCAAATGTTAATAGTTTTGGATTTTTTGTCGTGTTCACTGCATTTTTCCTGGCAAGAAGCATAAAATGTTAGCGCATGATGGGTTATTTTTATCCCCATAATTTTTTCAATGGAAGCTTTTATCTCCTGTACCCGGGGGTCGCAGAATTCCATAACTTTACCGCAGTCAACACAGATAACATGATCGTGTTGTTTGAATTTGTATGACTTTTCAAATTGTGCAGAACTGTTACCAAACTGATGCCTGGTGACCAGATTACAATCCAAAAGTAATTCAATCGTATTGTACAGAGTAGCCCTGCTTACCCTGTATTTATTGTTTTTCATCCGGATGTACAGAGTTTCAATATCAAAATGTCCTTCTGAAGAATATATTTCTTTCAGGATAGAGAATCTTTCCGGAGTTTTACGATAGCCATTCTTTTCCAGATAAGATGTAAAAATCTGCCTGACAGTGTCAAATGTTTCTATTAATTGCGGATCTTTCATCTGTTTATATTTTTGATTTTAATGGTCAGATGGAACTCGCCATGATCTGTTAAATGTACGTCACGTAATGCTTATAGGTTTTTTTTATAATCATTTTTATGTGTTCCGCCAGTCGGTGGATCATGGCTCGGTTCATCATTTTATTTTTTTGTAAAAGTAGTAAAATTTTTATTCAATCTAAATAAGACAAAAAAAATTATCAATGTTTGTTTATTATTTTAACGTATCAGTTTTTTTGATTCGTTGAACTTTTTGGACTCCTTCTACCCTTTGAAGCTTGGTAATCAAGTTTTTAAGGTTGTAAGTGTTCGATAAATACAACATGATGATACCTTCGGATAATCCATCATGACTTTTAATTTCCAAAGAACGAATATTAACGCTTAACTCTTCAGAAATAATTTTGGTAATGTCATTAACAAGACCTACTTTATCAATACCATTGATTTTAATTCCTGTAAGAAATTCAACAGTAGGCGTTTCTTTCCATTTGGCTTTTACTGCTGAATTACCAAAGGTTGACATACGTTCGATAGCCACCGGGCAGTTTGTTCTGTGTACTTCCAGACCTTTATTCGGTTTAATGAAACCAATAACGTCATCACCCGGGATCGGATTACAACATTCGGCCAAAACATAGTTCATCTTACCAATATCCTGACCGAGTAAGAGCTGCTCCGGTTTAGACTCAAGTTTTCTGCGTATATCCTCGTAAAGGGAACTGGAACTGGTTTTATTTTTACGTGTGAATTGCTTTTTTATTAACCGTAACCAATTGCCTTTTTTATATGACATGGAAAAGGCTTTTACATTTTCCAAATCAATGTCTCCAATAGCCAGTTTATATAAAAAATCAACTTCGGATGGCGTTTGAACATAATTCATTAATGCTTTTATATTAGCATCGTTATATTCAATCTTCAGATTACGGAAGTATTGTTTAAGAGCTCTTTTTCCGGGTTCGGTATATTTTTTCCGGTTTTCTTTGATAGCCAGTTTTATTTGTGTTTTTGCACGGGCTGTTGTAACCCATTCATACCATTCTTCTTTTGGTTTCTGTTTGCGTGAAGTAATTATTTCAACCTGGTCTCCGCTGTGCAATGCTTTATTCAGGGGTTCAAGCTTGTAATTTATTTTAGCTCCGATAGCAGTATTGCCTATCTGAGAATGAATGGTGTATGCAAAATCGAGGGTTGTGGCATTTACTGGTAATGTTTTGATCTCTCCTTTGGGTGTAAATACGTAAATTTCATCAGAAAAAAGATTCAGCTTAAAATCATCCAGGAAGTCCAGTGCATCAGATTCAGGGTTTTGTAACCATTCACGTATCCTTGACAACCAATTATCTAATCCAAGATCGTTTACATTGCCATCACCCTTATATTTCCAGTGTGCAGCAAATCCTCTTTCCGCTATATCATCCATGCGCTGTGAGCGAATTTGAATCTCAACCCACTTACCCTCGGAACTCATTACGGTGGTATGAAGTGATTCATATCCATTGGCCTTAGGTATGGATATCCAGTCACGCAAACGATCCATCTTTGGACGGTAAAAGTCAGTAACAAGAGAATAAACACGCCAGCAATCTTGCTTCTCCTGATCAACAGGTGTTGTAATCACGATACGTATAGCAAATAAATCATAAACTTCCTCAAAAGGAATTTCCTTTTTCTTCATCTTTTTCCAAATAGAGTTTATGGATTTTGTCCGGTGAATGATTTTATAAGATAATCCTTCCTGATTCAACGCTTTTTTTATCGGAAATATAAAACTGTTGATAAAGCGTTTTCGTTCAAGTTCTGATTCTCTTAGCTTGGTTACTATCGTTTCATAAATTTCCGGATGTGTATATTTTAAAGCGTGATCCTCTAGATCACTCTTTATAGCGTACAAACCAAGACGGTGTGCTAAAGGTGCATATAAATAGGTTGTTTCTGATGCGATTTTGAATTGTTTCCGTTCGGGAAGTGAGTCCAGCGTACGCATATTGTGTAACCTGTCTGCAAGTTTTATGAGTATTACACGAACATCATCCGACAATGTAAGCAGCACTTTTCTGAAATTTTCAGCCTGATGGGATTGATCCGAGTTATCAAAAATACCGGATATTTTTGTAAGACCATCAATAATTCGCGCTATGGTAGGATTAAACAATTCCTCGATGTCTTTTAAAGTATAATCTGTATCCTCTACTACATCATGAAGCAACGCACAAATAATGGATGTAGCTCCCAGTCCGATCTCTTCCACAGCAATACGAGCCACTTCTATTGGATGTATGATATACGGCTCTCCGCTTTTACGCCTCATATCCTTGTGCGCTTCTGCGGCAATCTGAAATGCCTTCTTTATTTGCTGCTGGTCTTCTTCCGTTGTTTTTGGAACGGCAGCAGATATTAATTCTCTGTATTGCTGGAGAATCTCTTTCCGTTCCGATTCATAATCTATACTTGCTATTGCCACGTAGTGAATATTTTATTAGTTACAAAAGTACAATATTTCAGATGTATTGAAAAATCTACACTATATAAAAACTCTACAAGTTAATACAGTTGTGTTGAGTAAATGTTTGTTTTTCAATAACTATTGTTACTGATTAAATTTAAATATTATCTATGTCTTAGATTCTTTAATAGTTTGTAGCATTATTTCTTAGATTTGTAAGTAAAACAATTTAAATTATTATAGAATGAGAAAACTTTTACTTTTGGTTTTAACAAATATGTTGTTTGGTTATCTTGGAGCACAAAGCATAGTGTTTCATGAAAACTTTGAACAACCTTCCGGAGCAGACAGTGTGACAACTGCTTCTAATGCATCAAATAACTGGAGTATTTCAACGACTCTGGCTGCAGATGGCCTTCAGTCAGATTCAATAAGGATTGATACTACTGACAATATCCAGGATACATTGACACTTACCACAAATACTTTTTCCACTACGGGTAACTTTTATGTTTTACTTGATTTTGATCAAATATGTAAAATAGAAACACTGGACAAGGGTATTGTAGAAGTATCTGTTGATAATGGAGTGACATGGACCAAATTGGATACTACTCATTATATTGAAAATTCATCCACTTTTGGTAACCAGGGAAATGTTTTCAATGCAACTGCATATGGCAGTGCATGGGTTAGTGGTAACTCATCGGCAATACCGGATAATACATGGTGGAAACATGAAACATTCAATATTTCGTCTATTGCAGCGGATCAGGCTAATGTGAAAGTTCGTTTCAGCCTGATAGATGGTAATAATGGCACTATTTTTGAAAATTATGGATGGTTTCTTGATAATATCATGGTCTCTGCTGCTCCATCTGAGTTGATACCGCCTGATATATCAATTCTGCCTCCTGTCAAACAGGATACAATTTATGCTTCATCACCCCAAACTATTGCAGCTCAAATAACAGATAATAGTGGTATTGATACGGCATATGTAGTCTATTACGTAAACAGTGTCCTTGAGGATACCCTGGGGATGACAAATTTTGCATCAGATTCTTTTCATGTGGATATTCCGTTTGTGGGGTATGGCAGAACAGTGACATGGTTTATTGAAGCAGTGGATATGGCTGCATCTCCAAATGTTGCTCAATCAGCTAATTATTCTTACTTCCTGAATTACCTTCCGCTTAATACAATTCAACTGGGAACTGGTGCAAACGATGCTGATTATCCTTTCTACACCTATTATCACGATGCACGTACACAAATACTGGTCACTGCCTCTGAGCTGCAAAGCCAGGGTGGTGTTGCCGGTGCTATCAATCAAATTGGCTTTGATGTTACCAGCGCTGCTACACAAACAATGAATGGGTTTAATGTTGAGATGAAACACACTAATCTGAATACCTTAACCGGTTTGACAGATTTCATTAACACAGGATGGACAAATGTGTATTCAGGTACTTACACAGTCCCGGGAACCGGATGGCAAACCATTGATTTTCAAAACAATTTTAACTGGGATGGTACATCAAATATTCTCATTAATATTTGTTTTGATAATACTAGCTATACGTCCAGCACAACTGTGAATAGCACTTCAGCTTCAGGAATGACCTATCATGCGCATATGGATTATAGTACTGGTTGTTCTTTAACCGGTGGATCAGTTCAGGCAAATCGTCCCAATATTATCCTGCAAATACAAGTTCCCAGCTCTTTGAATAATGATGCCGGAATATTTGAAATTATTAACCCAACCGGTGGCGTAATAGCGAATTCTAATTTTGATGTTAAAGCCAAAATTAAAAACTATGGTTTAGATACTCTTACCTCTGTAAATGTGGAATGGCAGCTCGATGGAACATCACAAACAACTTATAACTTCTCTGGCTTGATTGAACCTGACACGATCAGTGGAGAATTAAACCTTGGAACTTTAAACGTTAGCCAGGGAGCTCACGCTTTAAAGCTTTGGACTTCAAACCCTAACGGAACATTTGATGACAATACGGGTAATGATACACTTGAAATGTCATTTTATGGTTGTGCAAATCTGTTAAGTGGAACCTACACTATTGGAGGAACAGGCGCTGACTACCAGGACTTTTCAGAGGCCCTGCTTGGTTTATCACAATGTGGTATTAACGGGCCGGTTACCTTTAATGTGAATCCGGGAACTTATAACGAACAGTTGAATATTCCTGTTATTAGCGGATCATCCTCAACCAATACGATTACGTTTCAATCTGCAACCGGGGATTCTACAGATGTTACACTGAAGCATAATGCTGCTTATCCGGGGAACAACTACCTGGTTAAATTGGAAAGTGCATCTGATATTGCATTTAAAGGAATGACCTTCGAGCCTGAAGATTCTACCTTAGCCAGAGCTGTTGTTTTGAAAAATAATCCTGAAAATATCAGCTTTGAAAATAATCGTTTTTTAACACTCGACCTGGCTGATGAAAGTGATGATAGAGCCTTAGTTTATACTGAGGATACACTGGGAAATAATATTGAGTTTTTGAATAACAGATTTGAAAATGGGGGTAATGCTTTAACACTCCTGGGTAACGGAATGC
>JAIPAE010000063.1 GCA_021740245.1 Bacteroidales bacterium
GGGGGAGCGGTGCCAACAGCATCGTGGCTTACTGCCTGCGCATCACCGATGTGGACCCCATCGAGCTGGATTTGAATTTCGAGCGCTTTATCAATCCAAAACGTAGCAATTCCCCGGATTTTGATATTGACTTTTCTTGGAATGAGCGGGATGAGGTGCTGGATTATATCTTCCGGCGTTATCGCCATGAGCATGTGGCTTTGCTGGGAGCCACGTCCACCTTTAAAGAGCGTGCCATACTGCGTGAGCTGGGCAAGGTGTACGGCCTGCCCAAAGAGGAAATGGATGTGCTGAGTCGCAATCCCAAGGCCCTGGACCGCGACGATGATATTATCAAACGCATCCTTTGGTTTGGTAAGCAGATGGCGGGCTTTCCCAATCTGCGGACCATCCATGCCGGTGGTGTGCTGATCACCGAACAGCCGGTAACACAGTTTACAGCTCTGGACAAACCGCCCAAGGGCTATCCGGTGACACAGTGGGATATGTACGTGGCCGAAGACCTGGGCTACGACAAATATGATATCCTGAGCCAGCGGGGGATCGGGCATATCCGTGATGCGGCAGAGATCGTGCTGGAAAACCGCCGCGAGAAAATTGATGTGCATCGTGTGGAAGAGTTCAAACGGGATAAAAAGGTGAAGCAATTGCTCAAACGCGGCCGCACCATGGGCGCTTTTTATATCGAGAGTCCGGCCATGCGGCAATTGCTGAGCAAGCTGCAGTGTGAGGATTACAAAACGCTGGTGGCAGCCAGCTCTATCATTCGTCCCGGCGTGGCCAAATCGGGGATGATGAAAGAATACATACAGCGCTTTCATCAGCCCAAAAATTTCAACTACCTGCATCCGGTGATGAAGGAGCAGTTGCAGGAAACCTACGGCGTGATGGTGTATCAGGAAGATGTGCTGAAGGTGTGTCATCATTACGCGGGCATGGACCTTGGCGATGCGGATGTGCTCAGGCGCGCCATGAGCGGCAAGTACCGCTCCAAAAAGGCTTTCGAGGAAATCCGGGACTTGTTTTTCGATGGTGCTAAAGCCCGGAAGCGCGATGCTTCCGTTACGCAGGAAGTGTGGCGGCAGATATCGTCCTTTGCCGGATATTCTTTTTCCAAGGCGCATTCGGCCTCCTTTGCCGTGGAAAGCTTTCAAAGTTTATATCTGAAGGCCTATTATCCGCTGGAGTTTATGGTGGCTGTGCTGAATAACTTTGGCGGATTTTACCGGGCGTGGGTGTATGTGAATGAAGCCCGGCAATGGGGCGCGAAGATTGAGGCGCCCTGCGTGAACAAAGGCAGGCAGCTCAGCCATATCGAGGGAGAAACCATCTATCTGGGATTTGTGTATGTACAGAACCTGGAGCGCAAGCTGGTGAAAAGACTGCTGGAGGAGCGCGAAGGTAACGGTCTGTATAAAAATCTGGATGATTTTATTGAACGAGTGCGCCCTTTGCTGGAACAGTTGGTCTTGCTGATACGCGTGCGGGCGCTGCGCTTCACCGGGCAGTCAAAGCAGTCGCTGTTGTGGCGGGCACATTATCTGCTGGGCAGCAAGCTGAAGCCCGAAGCCACCGACAGGCTGTTTGACATCCATCCGCGGAGCTACAAGCTGCCGAAGCTGGAGCATTCCGCCCTGGAAGATGCTTATGATGAGCTGGAGCTGCTGGGATTTCCGGTGGAAATGTCCATGTTTGAGATGCTGAAGACCAGCCATCGCGGGGATGTGATGGCCACGGACATGCACGAATATTCCGGAAAAACCATTCGCATGCTCGGGCAGTTGGTAACGCTAAAGCCCGTAACCACTGTAAAGCGCGAGCTGATGAACTTCGGCGCTTTTATTGATGTACGCGGAGATTCTTTCGACACCGTTCACTTTCCGCCTTCCCTAAAGCAATATCCTTTTCGCGGCAAAGGCATTTACCTGCTGAAGGGCAGGGTAGTGGAAGAATTCGGCCACTGCAGCCTGGAGGTGGACAAAATGGCCAAAATGCCGTTGAAAGATGATCCGAGGTATGGGTGAGGGTGTTTGGTGTTCGGTGCACAAACAAAAAACACCGAACTGTCCATTCAAAATATGGTTGACATCAGCCATAAAAAAACGCTGTAACAATGCGCCGGGAGATCTCTCACCCCGCAAAATCTCCTCCGCCTCAGGCGGATCGATTTTGCGGGGATTCGGGATGACAAATTGTTTTGTGTGAGGGGCGGAAAAATGGAAAAACGACTGGGCTTATTTTATGATCAAATTTTTGCTGTCCATTTTGGAAAAACCAAATACTTCAATTGTGTTCTCTTCTTTGTTTATTTTATAGACAACTATGTATCCTTTAAAGATAAAGTCTCTGATATCATTTCTTTCGAAAAAAATTGATTGCCTGCTTTGATATGGCATTTGGGATAACCTGTTGATATTTGAAAGCAGTTCAGATTTGAATTTTCTTGCTGCAGATGGTTTGTCTTGAGCAATGTAATCAATCTGCTTATTTAATTTATCCCTGAATGAAGCAGTAATCTTAATCTTCATGCTTATTGATCGTTTGCTCCAGGTGTTTATCCAGCTCCTCCGGCGTAAGGTATTTCTGTTTTCCTTCTTCCAGTAGCTGCAATTCTTCCTTTAAATACTCCTGTACGGACCGATATTCATTATTCTCATTAATAATTTCTATTTCGTCCTTTCCAAACCTTTGCAGTAACCACAAAAAGTGATTGAATATCTTATCATTTATTCTTAGCCTTATCGTTTGCATATCAAAGATATTTTGAACAAAAATAAATAAAATATTGACCACCTTCAAGTAGTTTTTTAGCTTTTTTTTGTCAGGCTTTACCCGCTCAGCCGAATTTGCAATTCGGCTGGAAACACCAGCCATTTTTCCCCTTCCGCCAACCCAATGCCATTGTCATCCCGAGGGAGTTTTTTCCGAAGCGAGGAATAAAAAACCGAGGGATCTCCTGGCAGATTGTTGCGATGCCGGCCAGGAAGGCTTAGCAACGCTTGCCCGCCCAACTCCTTTCCCCTGAAGGGGCATGCCGGCCCGCGTGGCTCCACTCAGCCGAATTGCAATCCGGCTGGGACAGGAAAGTATTTCAAAACGTCGCAACGTTATGCCCGAAGATTTTCGCGCCTTCGGCGAATTTGGCTCAGCTCGGAACAAATTGCTGACCCCCGTGTTTCATTCTTCGAAATGATAGACTGTATGTTATAGAGTAGATATATGTTAATGAAAACTTAAAATCATATACGTCCACTTTTAATTTATTGTGTCTTTTCTGGATTCACTTATATTTGCGGGTATAATCAAAAAAAAATAGAAAATTATGAGATTGAAGTTATTTACCTTTTTGATAAGCATTTTTATTGCAAGTTATGGAATTAGCCAATGTGCTGATATGGCTAATATTTACAACTTTCAATACAACGGCAAAGATTATGAGATTGTAAAGGAACAACAGAATTGGTCCGATGCAGCAGCTTGTGCTGTTCAGCGTGGGGGTTACCTGATTGAAATTGATGACGCAAACGAACAGGCTGCTATTTATGATACTTTGATTAATGCTTCCGGAGTTTCGGCCGGTTATACTTCAGTACCTGATGGTGGAGGAGTAGCTTACGTGTGGATCGGCGCTACAGACCAGGCTAATGAAGGCACATGGCTATGGGACGGAAATGACGACGGTAATGGAAACAACTTCTGGAACGGACAGGGAATGGCAGGCTCTGGAAATGGTTCTGCAGTAAATAATGCTTTTGTTTATTGGGGAGGTGCCAGTAATTCATTTTTTTATAACGAACCGGATGATTATGGCAGCGGACAGGATTATGCAGCTATCGGATTGAACGGTTGGCCCGGCGGAACCGGTTCACTGGGTATTGCCGGTGAATGGAATGATATTGCCGGATCGAATACGCTCTATTACATCATTGAATATGACTCAACCAATACGTCCATAAATGACCATGGAAAGAATGATGTAGGCATCTATCCCAATCCTGCACGGGAAAAATTCGTGATTAGCGATGAGCAAGACCATTATCGCAAATATGAATTGATGGATATAACGGGGCGCTTAATTAAAACCGGACCGGCAGATGACAATACAATCGTGCAAACAGATGGTCTGCAAAGTGGACTTTACCTTATCAGGTTATCGAATAAAAGAGAAAGTATTCAGAAGAAAATTATCATAGAATAATGAAGAAAACTTTTTTAAAAAGTTGGCCTTATTTCTTTTGGGTTTTCCTGACTTTTGTTTTGACGACAACGGCCGGCGCTCAAAATGATACGCTAAGGGTATTATTTTTGGGCAATAGTTATACAGCCGCCAATAATTTGCCTCAATTAGTGGCTGACCTGGCAGAGGAGGATAATAAGGAGCTTATTTATGATAGTTATACCCCCGGCGGCACATTGTTGTGGCATTTTGCCAACAATATGAACACCGGGAACCAACTGGATACAACGGCTTTGCATAAAATAAAATCTGATAACTGGGATTTTGTTGTATTGCAGGAGCAAAGCCAGGTGCCGACCATTGACCATTACCGGTATAATTATATGTATCCTTCCGTTGAAAAACTCAAGGATACGATTTCTCATTATAATCCATGTGCTAAAATTATGATGTTCATGACCTGGGGCAGGCAAAACGGAGGCATCCAATGCTCGCCTGATAATTATTGCAGCCCGGATTTTGCCGATTTTAGTCATATGCAGGATTCGCTTGAGAGTGCCTATATGGAAGCAGCCGGTTTGATTAATGCCAATGTCGCTCCTGTCGGCATAGCCTGGAAAAAGGTGATTGAAGATACAAGCCTTGTTTTGCATTCATCAGATGGAAGTCACCCCAATTATAAAGGAAGTTATTTGGCTGCATGTGTCTTTCATGCTGCTTTATGGGATGAAAGTCCTTTGAGTTTATCTTTTTCCGGTAGTCTGAGCTCTGCTCAGGCTGCTTATTTTCAGAGTGTAGCTGACTCGGTCGTTTTTCATTCATATTCCAACTGGCATCTGGATGCCTATGATGTAATCGCGGATTTTTCATTTGATATTTTCCAGGATCCCGTCCAATTTAGTAACCAATCCCAAAGTCAAACCCCGGTGAGTTATTATTGGGATTTTGGTGACGGTGAGACCTCTGCAAATGAAAACCCCTCGCATACCTATGATGTTGACGGGAATTATACAGTAACTTTAATTAGCAGTTATTGTTCTGTGCGCGATACAAGTCAGCAAACGGTAAATATCTCAACAACCGGAATAGCAAAAAATCGATTTCAGGAAAACTTTGTAGTCATGCCAAATCCGGTTAAAGACATACTTACGATAAAATCTGAGCGAACAGTGGAGAATCTCAAGGTTGAAATAATGAATCTGTCGGGGCAAAAGATGTTGACAAAAGAAATAGACAAACAAGGAAAAAAAACCATTAATGTTGATGGTTTTTCTGCCGGACTTTATCTGATTACAATAGAAAATCAGAAAACAGGACAAAAAGCCAGTTTTAAAGTGCTGAAAGAATAAAACGGAATTATAATTAGTTTTTCTTGTGCTTTGATTGATAACGCTGTAATGACGCTAAGCGGAATTTGCAATTCCGCTGGAGAATGATTGATAGAACGTAAAGACCTGTCAGCCTCCGGCCGAAGGGAGGTACTGACAGTGTCTGGCCCAACACCTAACCCCTAAAGGGGCAGGCCGGCGCACAGCGAAACCCTTAGCGGAAAGCCTACCCTTAAGGGTTACCAACCCCTCGCTGCTTTTTATCAAATAAAAATACTCCGGGGAATTTCCTTCTGAGGGGGAAACGGTTTCATTACGCAAACCTCTATAGCTAATACAAGGTCTACAGTTTTGGGCATTGAAGGCCTGCATTTTATTATATGAGGATGGTAAAATGCGGATAATTATAGTTTGGAATAAATCTCTTTATATAAATACCAGTGAATTAATACCTCATTGAAATCATTAACGGGGTGATGAACGGGAAGCTTTTTGGCTTGCAGATGCTGATTCAGTAATTTAGTTATTTCTGCATAATTTATGGTGTCTGCCTTTCTAATTTTGTTGTAATTGATAGTAGCAGGGAGAAATGATTTAATAAGTGATTTTAGGAAGGAAAGCTTTTTAAGTTTAGGTGGCGATTTTTTATAGGCAGCAAAATCAATATCATATTTTTTAAAAACGTGATCTCTGACCACCTGATTGTACAGAAATTTGTTTTTCCTGTATTCAACAGGCAAATCCCCGAAAAAATCAATAAGTTTTAGGTCCCACAATGGATGATAAAATTTATGATCAAAGAAGCTATAAACCCTGCTTGAATTCACAATAAATTTTGCCTGACGTTCCTTCATTACCCAGTCTTCAAAAACTGAAAATGGCTTTTTCTGGTCGTTTTCTCTACTGATCAGATTTAAAATATCAGTTTTTAATGCATTTTTAGCTTTTGGAGATTGCGGTATAAATGAAAAGTACTTGTCGTATATTAATTGTGCTATCCGGTTCAACGAGTTAGCCATAAAAATTTCATCATTTAGATGGCTACCAGCCAAAAAATCAGCCGAATGTCCCGGGATAAAAACAGCATCTTCATTAATATGTTTATTTTCTTTTAAATATTTCACAGGAAAAAATTCCTGCATGAAGAACATGCTGGTATATCTGGAAGCGTACTGATAGTAGTCCAAAAAGAACTTAGAATCAGGAAAATTATTATTTTTTTCTTTTTCAAACGGAATATGATACCACCTGAAGCCAAGTTTTGCAGCAACCTTTTCGGAAATATGAACTTCCTTATTGTTCTTTTTGCCATATGTAAAACAAACGACATCCTTGTGCTGATATTCTTTAAGAAGCGACACAATGAGCCGGGAATCGAAACCGCCACTTAAAGGAACAACGGCCTGACGGTCTTTGATGAGCTTGTAAAACCGGGAGAAAGCATCATGAATAATGTTTATTAATTGCTGTTCCGGATTACTGTTAGCTGCATCCTGGGATTTGGCAAAACTGTAATACGGTTTTATTTGAGCTTTTTGAAATGGCTGATAAACCAGGTATTCACCACCTCTGAGTTGTTTTATAGCTCTGTACAAGGTATTATTGCCTGGCACAAAACCACATGCACGAAATCCGGAGATTGCTCCGGGATCAATGCCGGAATCATCGCCTGCTATCATTAGTGAATCCGGCATATCGCTAATAGTAATTGACTGGTAGTTTTCTTTGAAAAATAATGGAAAGGTCCGCAAACGATCTACAGCACCGAATGTTATAGAATCATTTAGCACAACTACGGAAAATGATCCATTTGCGTGGTTTAGCTTTTTACGAAACTGGTCTTCATAATCACAAGTGAAATACTGACACAATTCTATGCCTTGCAAAATATTTCCATCACTGTTAAAAATGAATCCTTTGCACCATACATTATCATGACAGAACCATTGAAAAGCTTTGTTATCTTTTGGATAAAAGTAATTCATTCGGATTGTTATTTTAAAATTTCCGTGATTAAGGTGCTGTATTGTTTTGAAATGGCTTCCTTGCTGAATTGTTCAATTGCTATAGACCGTATGTATTGCCTATCGTAATTTTGATAATCTTTAAACATAACCACCATTTTATTTTTAATATCTTCAACATTTTCGTTTTCCGCCAGTAATCCTGTTTGATGACTTATAATTTCAGTAGGGCCACCTGAATTAGTGGCAATTACCGGTAAACCGCAGGCCATAGCTTCAATAAAGACAACCCCAAAGGCTTCAAAGCGGCTGGGTAGGATAAAAGCATGGCTGTTTTGCATTTGCTCAACGACTTCATCTTGTGTTAATGAACCGCTCCAATGAATATGCTTAACCAAATTTAGCTTTGCTGACATTTTTTGAAGTTTTGTCTTATCTTTTCCATCCCCTCCGATAATTAACTTTACCGGGGTTTTGATTTCTTCTATGAATAGAGCAAATGCTTTTAGCAACAGGTCAATACCTTTAACATGCTCAAGTGCACCAAGGCAAAAAAAGCGGAATGTTTCACTATGGTTTTTATTGGTAGAAGGTTTAAATTTGTTGGTGTCAACCATGTTTGGAATAGTTAATAAACGGTTCTTAATTAAAGGAGCTAATGAAATTAATTTTTTTTGCATACTGTTACTAACTGTAATAACCCGGTCAGCTTTTTCTAAAGCCTGTTTAATATAACTGTGATGAAAGGGTTTGATGAGTTTATCTGCTTCGGAGTTCTGGGAAACAAAACGGCTGCGGTGTTCTGTTACAATATAAGGAATGTTGTACTTTTGATTGATCAAAAATGCAGCATACCCGGCCCAGACAGTACTGTGCACATGGATTAAAGCCGGTTTTTTATGTAATTCACAATATCTTTCAAATGCTCTAAGTGTATGTTTTGACCATCGTTGAATATTCATTTCTTCAAAACCTGGTATTTTGAAATAGTTACAATGATATTCAGTCAGTCCATCTGCATTTGTTTTTTTTAAAGTGTTTTTTTTGAAAACAGAAAGCAATCCGTTCGTTTTTAGGCTCTTTATATGATTAGCCACAACAAACAAAGGTATTCCTTCGCTAAGAATACTTTGGCTGTATAGTCTGAAAAACTCACCTCCATCAGGTGGATACCAGGAAGGTATGACCATTACGGATTTGTTCATTATTCCCGGACTGTGTTTTTATGAATCAATGACAGATACCAAAATAATTTATAACTGAGTATTACAAATCCTGTAATACCAAATAATAATAACGCAAGATATAAATCTTTGTTGACTATTCCGATAATTAATGCAAGAATTCTCATGATAAAATAGATTATTTCAATTAGCATAGCCTTACGTTGCTTATAAAAAACACTTGGAATAAATGAAAATGGCCCGGCTAAAAGCACCATAAATAGCCATGGTAATAATATTTGGACATAGCGTCCGGCTTCTGTCCATTCTTCTCCAAATGCAATACTAAAAATAGCAGGAGTAAATAATGCAAATAAAATGAAAGGCAATATTGCCATTAGGAATAACCCTTTCAATATGCTATATATTTCGCCTGTGAAAGGTTTTGATTCATTATATTTTGAAATTATTCGTTGGGATAAAACTTGCTCAATTGAAGCGGAAATTAAACTTAGTGGTCGAAAGACAACATTGAATCCCAAAAAGTAAAAGCCAGCACTTTCGGCAGAAAAATAAGTACTGAAAAACAAAACAGGCAGGTTACCTGATAAGTTATTTACCAGGCTATGCAGTAATTCAAATTTAGGAAAATTGATGTAATGAATTGCCCAGTATTTTAGTTTCTTTATCGATACAGGGAACCGCTTTAGATGATCTTTTGTCAGCATTTTTACGGATAAAATAGCTGAAGTTAAACCGTTTCCGATGAGTGTACCTCCGATGAGTCCGCCTGTGCTGAATCCGGCAAAACCGAATCCTAATCTGAATGCAGCATTTAGTGAAGTTTGAAATATATTATTAGATGCAATATCCCAAAAGTATTTACGGCGATTTGCCCACATAATAAATGATTTCATAAATCCTGCAAGAAGCACTGAGACAGGTAATAAATATGTCCATGTGTTTAGATCATAAATGATCTTTATCCCTGCTAAAAAAGGAAAGAAAAGCACAATGATCAAAAACAATAAAAAGGATATTGTCAATGTGCTGAATAAGGATATAAGCAGAACATGAAATCCATCTTTTGTTTTTGCCGGAAGCATTATGGCTTGTTCATACTTGGCAGTGGCAATAGCACCTATAGCTCCAGCCAGGGCCATATACGTCCCAAATATACCGACTTCTTCTGGTAAATATAATCGAGTTACAAGCGGATAAATCAAGAATGCAATGGCCTGGGCTAATGTAGTGCCTGATAATAATTTTGCGAAATTTTTAAATACATCTGTCTGGAATAATCTTTTCAGGTTTTCTAACATTGCTCTGAAATTGCCGTTTGCCCTGTCATATTAATGTAATGCTACTCCACGTTAATGAAGAATGATTCAAAGATAAGAAAATAAAATTAGCCTATAGAGGTTATTGGTTTATTGGTGTGAATTATCTTTGCAAGGCTCATAAAAGACAGACTTAATAAATCTTAAATGGTTTTAATAAAAAGTATAATCTTATTCTTGTTGATAAACGCATGATAATTTCAGACCGGGGAAAAGGGTATCTATTAACATTCATAGCAACACTGGCTATGTCTAATGTTTATTTATTCAGTAAAGCAGCTCTGAATGATATACATTTGGCCCAATTTGGATTCTACTGGTTTGGTTTTGCGGTTTTATGGAATTTTATTTATGGGTTGTTTTCTTGCAGATACAGAAATATTTGGAAAACAAGCAGAAAAAGCTGGATCACTCTGGGATTGATTGCTGTATTAGAAATTCTTGCCACAACATTCATGTTTACAGCCATTCAAACAATGGAAAATCCGGCATTTGTTTCCTTTATCAGCAATGTATCTCCTTTTTTTGTAACAATTTTAGGAATACTGTTTCTGGGAGAGGTTTTTAAACGTCTGGAGATTCCCGGTATTGTTCTGACTATTGTCGGAGCATTTATCGTCAGCTATAAGCCCGGAACCAGTTTAAGCGATATCTTTATCCCGGGTGCTTCTTATGCTTTTTTGTCTGCCTTTTTTGTTGCTGTTAGCATGATTATTGCAAAAATATCAATTCGTAAAGTGCATCCGCTTTTGATTTCTTTAAATCGTGTTGTTTATCTGTTTGTATACTCGTTTATTATGCTATTGGTGTTGGGGCAATCATTTGTTATCGATAGCAAACCATTAGGTAATATATTTGTCGGATCATTATTGGGTCCTTTTCTTACAGCTTTTACAGGATATTATGCCTTGAAATACATCGAAGCTTCGAGAGCTTCCCTGATCCGGAGTACAAAAAGCATTTTTGTCTTATTGGGCGCCTTTATTATGTTTGGTCAAATGCCGGAAATATACCAAATTATTGGTGGTTTGATTTCATTAATAGGAGTGATACTGCTGACCGTTGGAAGATCAAAGAAACCAGCTACTAAAACCAAATAAAGCACTTTTGTTAATAAACACTGTTATTTATAAAATTTCTATATATTTTATCATTGTTGTCCGGTTAATTTATATGAACCCATACTAATGATTTGTAAAATTATTCGAGCGCCTTAGTGAAAATCATTTGTTGCCTTTGTGATAATTTTTATACCACGAAGTAGCCTTTAGATTTATACCGCAAAGGGC
>JAIPAE010000064.1 GCA_021740245.1 Bacteroidales bacterium
TGTTTACCCAAATCCGGCTAACAACATAATGAATGTTGATGGCGGAGAGTTAACAATCGATCAAATTCAGGTATTCAATACCATGGGTCAGGCGATTCTCAGCAAAGAAACAAACAGCAGCAATTTACAACTCAATGTAGCTGATTACAAAACCGGCATGTATTTTATCCGTATGATGACCAATCAGGGTATGGTTATTAAGAAATTCCAGGTAAATAATTAAATGATCCAATTATAAAACAGATCAAAACCGCCTCTGACAGGGGCGGTTTTTTTATTGGATTTCATGAGCCAGCCAACGGGATAAGGCATTAGCGCCGGCTTTATTCATATGACTTTTATCATACCAGTAATCTTTATTTTCCAAAATACTATCAGGTGGTATTAATAGCCTTCCTTGATTACTGTAGAAATTACTGTTTTTAGGCCTGTTAAATGGTCGTCCATAGGATGGCAAATACAGAAAAAACAGTTTCTGATTATTCTTTTCGCACAATTGACGTACTTTTTTTAAATAAGCTTTCGGATATTTCATATGAAAATCTCTCTCCCATCTTGCTAATGGTTCTTTATAAATACTACGCTTCTTTTTGATACTGTCAAGATAACTGATCTTTGCTGTATCCGGATGTGATGCAAATCCATAATCCTCCAGTCTTACATCCTGAACTTCCATTGCATTAAACAGGTTATCGCGGAACAATTCTGTTTTATATGAAAAGTGTGTCCACATATCAGCAAAAATATCACGATTAAATAATGCTACCGGTAACAAAACATCTGTTGTGTTTGCTACAAGAGGGAAAACAGGATGACTATATCGATCTTCATCTTCTCTGACCTCCACAATTATTGTTTCCGGTGACTTTTCTGCCAGAATATCTTTCAATAAAACATATGTTAGATTTCTTCCGAGCCGGCAATAACCAAAATTAACTACTGATTTATCATTGGTCAATGAATCCATTATTTCATCATTCACAGCATTTATTGTATGTGATGAGCCTAAGACAGCAATGTCAAAAGGATCAGGGTTCTCGAAAATCCGGTCATGCACCCATATTCCATGATTAAAGCAATCATCCTTAAGTCCCGTATATCTCAATCGCTTATTTGGTTGAATAAGGATCAAAAAAGCAATCACAGGAATTAAAAACAATATGATATGGCTGTATAACTTTTTCATGTCAGAACTGAAAATAAATAAAATCCGGTTTCACACTAAAGTTTCCAAGGATCAAAATAATAAAAATGATCAGGTAATAGCTCAGAATTCGCCAGGGTTTATTAAATTGCCCGATCCACTCGTTAAAATCCTTTTGCTGAATCAACCATTCTGTATAAATAAAGGCAGCAAAAACAACAATCAACAATATAAATCTGATAATTGAGAACTCGTTAATAACTTCTATTAATCTACCAGAATGATAATTTGAAAATTGAAAAAGGGATACTGCCATTTCCGATAAATGCTGCATACTTTCTGCCCTGAAAGGCAACCATAGTAAAACAACTGCTATAAACACCAACATAACAGATAAAACACGGGGAAGCCGGATTTTGACTTTTCTTTCCAGGACAAGTAACAGGCCATGAAATCCACCCCAGAGAAGAAAAGTAAAATTAGCACCATGCCACAAACCGGAAACCAAAAACGTTATCAAAACATTTATTTGGGAACGTCTTAAACTAACTCTGTTGCCACCTAAAGGTATGTAAAGATAATCCCTGAACCATGTAGATAGTGAAATATGCCATCGTTGCCAGAATTCGCGGAATGAGCCTGAGAAGTATGGTGTTTTGAAATTACGCATTAAATCAAAACCCATAGTTCGGGCAATCCCGATAGCCATATCAGAATAACCGGAAAAATCGGCATAAATCTGAAATGCAAATGCAAACGCACCGAACATTACAGAAATTCCCGAAGTTTCAGTGCCCGGCAACAATAATTGATCAACCATGACACCAAAATTGTCAGCAATCACAACTTTCTTGAACATCCCCCAAAGCATTAGCCGAAGCCCGGCAATAATTTCAGAATAATCAAAAACCTTCTTCTGTTTAAACTGACCCAAAAGATTCGATGCTCGTTCAATCGGTCCGGCAACCAACTGCGGAAAAAAGGATACAAAAGCAAAAAATGCCAGAATATTTTTTTCCGGTTGTATTTTATTTCTATACAAATCTATCGTATAACTTAAGGTTTGAAAAGTATAAAAAGAAATGCCTACAGGAAGTATGATATTTAATGTTTGGGTATTTATGTTAATGGAAAAATAACTAAGGAACTCATTAAGCGAGGCAATAAAAAAATTATAATACTTAAAGAAACCTAAAAAACCAAGGTTTACCAATAAACTAATTCCAAGCAGTATTTTTCTCCTCGATATTGAGGTTGTTTTTTGTAGTCCGATACCAACGATATAATCAGTCAACGAACTGATAAAGATCAAGCTCAAAAACCGCCAGTCCCACCATCCATAAAACAAATAGCTGGCCAGGATAAGCAAAACATTTCTGATATTAATGCTTGTGTATTTATTTGTCCACCAATAAATCTGGAAAAATATTATGAAGAAAACCAGAAATGCTGTAGAATTAAATACCATGAAATATCAGGAATAATGTGGAATTCTGATTTAGCAAAAACCAAAATTAACAATTATTCCAACTTAACATATAGGTATTTTGAATTAATTTATTAAATATCTATCAATTATGCTCCTGTTTTTGGCAGCATAACAATATCTTTTGATTTTCTATTTTTTGCGAAACTCAAAACCACAGTTTAAGCATCGATACTTTTTAAAGAAAACCGGAAACGGTGCATAAAAGATTATACTTAATAAAAAATAAGGCAGTTCCCAGCCATTATCCGGAGGAAATGTTTTATAGATTTCACATGAACCACATTCAGGGCAACAGGGCCGGCATCGCGAAGGTTTGGATTCTTTTTTATTCTTAACAAATACATCAACCTCATCCTTAGCAAGATAATAAGCATTGTTCTTTGGACGGACATATTTCAGAAAATCACGATCAAAATCAAGCAATTCATACCAAAACTGGTTCCAGTCAAATTTGAATGTTTTCAATGACATTTCCCTGAACCACTTTTCCTCATTGATCAGTTCTAAAAATTCTTCAGCCGGTATCCACTCAGGTTTAAGTCCATAGGGAGATTCCATCAACTCAGGATATGTTCGTAACGTATGTCTCAATTTCAACACTTCTTCTGCCTGATTATAAGCAGTTGATATTTGTTCATCAGTGATTAATTCATATTGTTCTGCTTTTTCAAGAACATCACAAGCCCTTTCAAAATCTTTTACCGGCACTTTCAGCTTTGCTCCACCAATAGCTACAGCACGAAAAGGATGCACATAGATCATGTTTTCATCAAAAATAAAACAGCGAATGTTTTCGGTTTCAAGCCGGTTTTTGCGGATATGACAATCCAATGGCCGGTTGGAGGAATAGATGGTTTTGATCATTGGGTTTTAGCTTAATACGAATATCAAAGGTACAAAAAAGGCTGCCCGTTTGAGCAGCCTTTAATAAAATTTTCACATTATCTTATTCAATAATGGTCATTTCTTCAATCAGGTTGTCAGCCTTACCCAGTTTATCGATAATAAACAGAATATAGCGGGCATCCACATTGATAGTACGTTGCAGTTCCGGTTCAAAAGCGATATCACCGCTCATAGCTTCCCAGTTACCATCAAAAGCAGTACCGATCAGATGTCCTTTTCCGTTCAAGACAGGGCTGCCTGAGTTACCACCTGTAATATCATTATCTGTGATAAATCCAACAGGCATTTTGCCATCTTCACGGGCATATCGGCCATAATCCTTCTTTTCATAAAGATTTAGCAATTCTTTAGGCGCTCTAAATTCCTTTTCGGAAGGATCATACTTTTCAATGACACCTTCAAGCGTAGTGTAAAAATCGTAATGTACCGCATCACGTGGGAAATAATCTTCTACAGTACCATATGATACACGCATTGTTGAATTGGCATTCGGATAATACTTTTTGTCCGGATTCATTTTTCGCAATCCATCAACAAAAAGTCGTTTCCCATGAGCTATTTTTGTTTCAGCTTTTTGAACAGTAGAGAAAACATCTCTGATCTCGCTGACTAATGATTGGGTGAACATCAGTCCAGGATCATTTTCTATTTCTTTAAATTCCGGATCATCAAGAAAATCGGATAACTTTTGTTTATCCACAAATAATGAATTTTCATAAATGTAATCCACATAATCTTCCACATTGCCATCAAATTCATCTTCTATTTTGCTTAAAACCTCAGGTTGGTGTTCTTGTGAAACATTTTCGTAATACATTTTCAGAAGTGCTGAAAATATCTTATGATCAACTTCTTTATCATAATTCTCATACTGTTCATCCAAAGAAGCTTTCAAAGATCTGGCGATCGGATTAATAATAGAAGTATCTTTGGAGGATTTCTTGAAAACCTTCCAAAATTTCCATCCCACTTTGTCTTCTTCATGATATTTTTGCAGTCTCATATACAACCCAAGATACTGGAAAGAAGGCATAATAAACTCTCCTCCCTTGAATAATGCTTCGTCCATATATTTTAGGGGAATAACGACAGAGTCTTTAATTTTAAATCCTTCTTTAATAAGGCTCAAAGCTTCACCATATTTATCCTGGCGGCTATCTCTTTCCTGCACCCAACTGGTAAATTTCTGTTCAAGTTTTTTCTTTTTATCGTAAACATCCAGATTTTTCAAACCCTGTATCTGACCACGGAAATATTTCCAGTAGTTAGCAGTTTGCGCATATTTTGCGGCGTACATGATGTCGATTTCTTTATCGGCATTCATTTCTTTACGCATAACATCGAGTTTTTTATCGCGGATTTTCACAACAGTAGGGCTGCTTTTTTCAATCGCTTGTTCAACACCCCATGACGTGAGATATCGCTGTGTACCTCCGGGGTAACCCCAAACCATAGCAAAATCACCTTCTTTAATGCCTTTAATATTTATGGGCAGATGATGCTTTGGTTTCATTGGTATATTATCTTCAGAATATGCTGCCGGGCTACCGTCAGGAGCCGTGTAAACACGGAACATTGAAAAATCACCGGTGTGACGGGGCCACATCCAGTTATCCGTGTCACCACCAAATTTACCTATGCCTGATGGTGGAGCACCTACCAGACGAATATCTTTATACGTTTCATAAACAAAAAGGTAAAACTCATTACCCGCGAAAAAGCTTTTGACTGTAACATCATATCTGCCTTTTGCTGAGTTTTCCTTTTCCAGTTTTTTACTTACTTGCTCGATAGCTTTGCTTCGCTCCTGCTCACTCATATCATCATTCAGCTCAGCAAGCACATCCTCTGTTACATCTTGCATACTAATCAAAAAAGAAGCTGTTAATCCTTCATTGGGCAATTCCTCTTCTATTGATTTAGCCCAAAAACCATCTGTAAGGTAATCGTGTTCTACAGTTGAATGCTCCTGGATGTTTCCGTATCCGCAATGATGATTTGTCAGTATCAATCCTTTGGGAGAAATCATTTCTGCTGTACAGAAATAACCATCAGGTGCGCTTCCGCTGGCCAATCCCACAATTGCATCCTTAAGACTTGAATTGTTTACACTGTATAATTCCTCAGGAGTTAGTTGTAACCCCTCTTTTTGCATATCAACATAATTCAGCCTTTCTATAAACATTGGCAGCCACATCCCCTCATCAGGCGGATTTGAGGCGAATGATTTTGCGCTAAAGGACAAAATCACGAATAATAATACTAATAATCGTTTCATAATTTTTCGTTCGTTTTATTAATGATTTTATTTTTTATTATTTATTTGTCTCTGAAACCGATTTAACTTTGTTAAAATTGTTTTAATTTTTAAGAACTTTTAAATGTAATAAACTATTTCTTTTTACACCCTGTTTTCAACAATCAATTTAACTTGTTTGTCAATCTAGCGAATTCGTTTTCTGCGGAATCTCCATTGTATAAGACATTGTGAACAGCTTCCATAACAGGTAAACTCATATTCTTAGCACGAGCAATTTTCAAAACGCTATCCACTGCATAATAACCTTCAGCTATCATTTTCATCTCGGTCAACGATGCTTTAACAGAATATCCTTTCCCCAACATATTTCCGAACATACGATTTCTGGAAAATTTCGAATATGCGGTAACCATAACATCTCCCAGATATACGGATTGCTCTATATCCTGACCATTACACTCCATGGTTTTCAGAAATGTTTTCATTTCACGCACAGCATTGGTTATCAAAACAGCCTGAAAATTATCTCCATAGCCCAGACCCAGGCTAATTCCGGAAGCTATTGCAATAATATTCTTTAAAATTGAACCGTATTCTATTCCTCGTACATCATCAGACAAAGTAATTTTCATGAACCAGGATGACAATAGTTCTTTCATTTGCTTACCCAGAGATCCTTCATAAGTACCAACTGTGAGAAAAGAATGTTTTTCCATAGCTACTTCTTCCGAATGGCAAGGTCCTGAAATGACTCCCAGGTTTTCAAGAGGCACGTGAAAATACTGGTTTAACAACTCGGTAACGGTAGATATCTGGCCGGGAATTATTCCTTTTACTGCTGAAAAGAATTTTTTTTGTTGCAGCACTTCTGTTTTAACCCTAACTACAGAACTTTTCAGAAATGCTGAGGGTATGGCAACCACAACAATATCTGAGTTACCGATAACCTTGTTAATATTATCCGAAATTTCAATATGATCGGGTAAAGCAGCATATGGAAGATAGTCCGGGTTCTTACCATGCGCTTTTATATAATCAATTGTTTTGGAAGAGCGAATCCACCAATTCACATTATTGGTGTTGGCTGAGAGCAATTTAACAAGTGCCGTTCCCCAGCTACCACCTCCTAAAACACCGATATGAGTTTTTTGATGCATAAGAAGATGCAAAGAAACAAAGGTTTACTTAAATTGAACCTTTTTTTCTAAAATTTTATTTCCTCTTTTTATTTTTACAATAGTTGAATTGCCTTTCTTAAAGTTCGAAAGAGCCTTCATATAGGACATCATGTCCGTTACTTTATACTCCCCCATTTGAATAACAATATCACCATCTTTCATTCCCACTTCATCCGAAACGCGTCCCTGGATTACACTTCCAATCCGCATACCTTCACCATTAAAAGAATGATCCGGCATAACACCCAATGTTACTGTGTACTTTGTTGGACTTCTTCCTGACTTCTTCGACTCTGTTTTGATAAATTCCAGTTTTTCATTTTTTGGAATATAAGATGATAATCTTTCTACTGTCTCAATTATTTGAAGCATGGAAGCAAAATCGAGTTTTTCTGCATCATCAGCAGGAGTATGATAATCTTTATGAGACCCTGTAAAATAGAATAACACAGGGATACTGTCCAGGTAGAAAGACATTTGATCCGAGCCACCCGACCCGGATTTTGATGTTTTGATGGTAAGGTCTTCTTTGTTTGATTTTGCAATCATTTCGTCCCAATGTGACGACGTCCCGGTACCGGCAATCCGCATAGTATTGTTTTTCATGCGTCCAATCATATCAAAATTGATCATTGCCGTGATCTTATCCATATCGTATACATTACTTTCGGTAAAGTAAGATGATCCTACAAGCCCCTGTTCTTCCGCAGAAAATCCAATAATCAGATAATTGAACTTATCATTTTTATCATTTACTAACTTACGAGCGATTTCCAATATTCCTGCAACACCAGAAGCATTATCATCAGCACCGTTATGAATCTTTGGAGGGCCTGTATAACGTGAAGACGGGCCTCCCATTCCCAGGTGATCATAATGTGCTCCAAAAACCAGGGTATAAGGGGCCTGATTATCAATAAATCCAATAACATTATAAGCTTCTTTACGGATTTTACGTATCCGGACCTTCAGTTCAACAGTTTTATTTTCAGCAGAACGAAGAAGCTCTGATGCTTTTTGTTTCACAAAAACAACCGGAATGTCAGCTGGTATAACCCGAAGCGAAAGCTCATCAGAAGGGTTTTTCATATCCGGATCATTATTGTGAAAAATAACTGCTGCAGCACCATGTTCCTGAGCTGTTTTAATTTTATTCTTCAGTTCCGCTTTTCCTTCATATTTTTCAAAATTGGCTATCCCTCCGGGAACTGATGTTTCCATCAAAAATATTTTGTCTTCTATATTGTCTTTACTACCATAATCATTTGTAAGCGTATCATTTGATATCAGTCCAAATCCCATATCGATAACCTTAGCTTCGATTTGTTTGGAAGCCGACCAGGACAATGGATAAAACTCTTCCTTAAGCTTAAAGAACCTTTCTCCGATTTTTAGCTTTGTTCCATATTTATAAGTAGCTCCGGGCACAAATTCAAATTCCTGAAAATATGTATTATCCGGCAAAACTGATTTAAGGTTCATTTCCCTGAACTTTTGGGCAAGGTAATGCATTGCCATAAATTCGCCTTTTGTTCCTGCTTCCCTTCCCAAAAGTGAATCGGAAGCAAGTAAATGAACATCTTCATTCAATCGTTGAATTCTGGCCTGTTCATTCATCTCAAATTCCTGGGCTGATAAGAACAGGCCTATGGGGAGCAGTAATACTATTAAAACTATTCGATACATTGTTCCAAAAAAGGTTTATTAAAAAAGCAGACTTTGAGTTGATATTCGATCAAAGTCTGCCAAAAATAACACAATATTTTGTGTTTAGTTCATCTCGAGGTTCTGCTTACCCTGGTCGAAATATATATCAACAGGTATATTAGCTTCTTCAAGTCGTTTCAAGTCGTTTTTCAGGTTTTCTTTGACCATGCCTCCTTCTTCAATCATTTTTTTTGCCAACTTATAGTTTCCATCGCCCTGAATAACAAGGATTTTTCCCATCAGACTTACCATAGCATTCTCGAGTTTCGTAAAATGAATCCGATATTGGCCATTCTCTGTTCTTTCAATTGCTCCCTGGTCTATGAGATAATTAAATCTTACCATATTGGCTTTTCCGTGGGCACTTGCCGTTCCAAAACGTATAGACCTGAAAATAGAAGCCACGAATGTGACATAATTATCTTTAAGACTTCCATCCAGTTCCATTTTATCATGAAAACGTTCTACCAGATATAATCCCATAATATCTGCTTTTCCTTCCTCCAATGCTGAATATTGTTCTTTTAAGGCTTTACGTACTGTTCCTTTACCATTAATTGTATTCTTGATTCCCATACCGTGAGCTACTTCATGGAACATAACATTTTGAAAGAAAGCATCAAATGTGATATATTTTCTTTGTTCTTCAACAATTAACTCCTCAGTAATAGGCACCAAAATTTTACCAAACTTCGCCTGCATAGCATTCTTTAACTGAAGTTTACGTGATCCCTTTTTCTGTTGAACCCTTTCATCATTCGGCAAATTGATAGCGATAGTCTTGCTACCTGCATTACAATCCCCCCGATAATAAACAACATCATAGGCATTCAGATCAGCATCTGATCCTATTTCATCCTGTTTATACTTTTCATCGACCGGTAAGTTATCCTGTATTTCAGGCAAATATTTGGCAAACTTTGCGAGCCTGTCACTCCAGTCCTGATCCTTAACCAGAACAAATGCTTCAAAAGCAGCTTTATATCCAAACAAACCATCCTCGTAGTTTTCTATAGGTCCTATAACCAGATCAAGATTTGAGGTTTTCATATCCATCCAGGCCATATCACTTTCCAGGTATTCACTTGTTATCAACGCTTCTGCCCTTAGGTTAAGATATTTTTTCAGCCCTTTATTTTCGGCTATCTCAGCAGCTTTTCTCAGAATATTGGCAGCTTTACGCAATTTTGATTTATATGCTTCATGATACCAAACCACTTTAAGCTCATCATTTTCATCACGACGGATTAATGTATAAAGACTTGTTTTTTCTGCATTATCAAGTGCTTCAAATTCTTCTTTTGTCATATCCACAGGATAAAAATTCGCTCCAGCAGGTTTTTTACCGAATTCTTTGATGAAAGGCTCATTACCTTCCAGGCGGTCCCATGGGCCGTATTGAATTCCGGCATATTTTTTTGCTTTATCATTCTGCAGACGGTTCATAAAACTTTCCTTATTTCCAAGTGCCTGCATCCAGAATAAATCTTCCATCACTTCGGCCGCATCAAACATGAGAGAAAGCACTTTCTGTTCGTTTTCTTTTAAATGGGATATATCTGTTGTAAGCTCAACTTCTGTAAACTTAGCCAGCCGTTTATCCATATTCACATCTTTCATTACATGAAAAGCGCCGGTTTCCGGCATAATTCCCAGGCGCTCACTTTCCATTTTTTCAGCATTTTCCTGAGCATTGACTACCTTCGCTAAAAGAATACCCAGCAGCATAGCCAGAAGTGCAAAAATTGATGTCCTTTTAAAAATCATTTTTTTACGTTTTTATTATTTGTTATCTTTTCAATGCACGAAGATAATTGAAAATTTTCAGTAAGAAAATCAAAACAAGCTGTTTATTAAAAATTATAAGTCAAATAAACATTATTTTTGGATCATGAAAATTCTAAAACAAGGTTAATTATGTTGGGATTTTTTAGTTACTTTGCTATTATTCACAGGATATATAGTAATTAGATTTATCTTTTATTATCATTTAACAGGAAAACTTGACAAGAGTAAGAATATTTTTTTAATTTTTGCGCTTTAATATCTAAAGATAACAACAATCAATCATGGGAAGAAAATTAAAAATAAGGGATGTAACATTACGTGACGGACAACAATCGTTGTTTGCCACACGTATGAAGCAATCGCAGGTTGAAAAAGTATTAAACGATTATAAACAAGCCGGCTTTTATGCCATGGAGGTTTGGGGTGGAGCAGTGCCAGACTCTGTTATGCGTTTTTTGAAAGAAGACCCATGGGAACGGCTTGAAAGCATTAAGAAAGGAGTGGGAGACGTATCATTATTAACCGCTTTGTCGCGAGGAAGAAACTTGTTTGGTTACAATCCTTACCCGGAAGAAGTTATTGAAGGTTTTAACCGTAATGCTATTCAATCAGGTATTGGTATCATGCGCATTTTTGATGCGCTAAATGATGTCAATAATATGAAAAGTACAATCACTTATGTCAAACAAAATAACGG
>JAIPAE010000065.1 GCA_021740245.1 Bacteroidales bacterium
AAGTCATATGCCTAACGGATTGTATTTTATCATTTTAAGTAATGATAAAGGAGCACTAACAAGAAAAATACAAATCATCCATTAGTTCATATTGAATACAAACTGGAGTATGTTGGCGCCCATTTTTAAAGCTTTCAAGCGTGTAGCTTTCGAATCGTTATGTACCTCAGGGTCTTCCCAGCCATCACCAAGGTCTGATTCATAGGTGTAAAAGCATACTAATCTCCCCTGATAGATCAAACCAAATCCCTGAGCCGGTTTACCATCATGTTCATGTATTTTGGGTAATCCTTTTTCAAAATCATATTTTTGATGGTATATGGGATGGTCTGGCGGCAGCTCAACAAAATCGAGTTCGGGAAATACTTTTTTCATTTCTGGCCGAATATATTCATCCAGTCCATAATTGTCATCAATATGGAGAAACCCTCCGGCTAATAAATATTTGCGAAGATTATCTGCTTCGCTGGCAGTGAATACAATGTTTCCGTGACCGGTCAGGTGTACATACGGATAGTTGAATATTTCAGCGCTTCCGGTTTCTACGGTTTCATATTCCCTGGCAATATTCGTTTTTAAATTCTTATTGGCAAATGCAATTAAATTGGTTAATGCAGTCGGGTCTGAATACCAATCCCCTCCACCGTTATATTTAACAACTGCTATTTTAATTTTACTGCTTTGTTGCGCTTGCAATGATGCAATTGCAAGAATTAGAATTATTGTTGCGAATTGTATTTTTTTCATCTGTTTATAATTTTGATTTTAGTGGTCAGATGGAACATCCATTTTGATAATCATTTGCGTGTGTGTTCCGCCTTAGGCGGATCATGAATGTTTCATCTGTTTATAATATTGTTCGCTGTTCTGTGTTTGTTCGTTGTTTCTCTCAGTCTCTCAGTCTCTTCGCCTCTTCGTCTCTTCGTTCGCCCTTTCGCATCATCACATCATCGCATCATCGCATTACTCATTACGCCATTTAATCATCCGCGTGTGTGTTCCGCCTTAGGCGGATCATGAATGTTCATCTGTTTATAATATTGTTCGGTGTTCTGTGTTTGTTCGTTGTTTCTCTCAGTCTCTCAGTCTCTTCGCCTCTTCGTCTCTTCGTTCGCTTAAGTCGCTTAAGTCGCTTCGTTCGCCCTTTCACATCATCGCATCATCGCATTACTCATTACGCCATTTAATCATCCGCGTGTGTGTTCCGCCTTAGGCGGATCATGAATGTTTCATCTCTTATTGTTGAAGTTTTCGTAATTTAACCATTGACATGCATTTAATGCTGCCGTTTCTGTTCTCAACCGATAGGGGCTAAGTTCAACGGGTTGAAATCCGATTTGTTCAGCCTCCAGTATTTCGTCCGTATGAAATCCTCCTTCAGGGCCAATAAGGACAATGTGAGAACTGGCTGGAGGAACAGGCCCGGCAATTTGCCGGTTTCTTTCTGATATGCAATGTGCAATCCACTTTTTGGATTCTTTTGCGTTACGAATAGTATCATGGAAGCTTTTTAATCCTGTGATTTCCGGCAGATATGTTTTTTGTGATTGTTTCATTGCAGCTATAGCTACTTTTTGCATGCGGTCAGCTTTGATGTTTTGACGTTCGGAGTGACGGCTTGTAAAGAAACTGATTTTTTCAATTCCCGTTTCAACAGCCTTTTCCACAAACCATTCGGTTCTTTTGATGTTTTTGGTTGGGGCAACTGCTATGTGGATTGAAAAATCTCTGGTAGAATGATGTTTTGCTTCCAAAAGGGCAACCTTTACCTTGTTAGCTCTGTCATCGATGATCCTGGCCGGAAACAGAGCGCCCTTTCCATTGGTTATGTATATAATGTCACCGGTTTGTTTTCTCAGCACACGAACGATGTGTCCTGATTCTTCTTTGTTGAAAGTGAATTTTGATTCGCTTTCCGCAGATTGATGGTAAAACAGTTGCATATTGCAAATTCAACTTTATCTGAAATAAATTGTTATTTCAACGTACAAAAATACCCTAAATGATAGAAAAAGTAAGAAAAATTCTCATTCATCGCGATTTTGTTTTATCACTGGCCATTATTACCGGCTTGATATTTGGTAAGGGAACGGAATTTTTATCCGAGATATCTATATATGCATTAGCCCTGGTTATGGTTGCATCTACTTCAGGCTTCACCTTTAAATCATGGATTCCGGTTAAAAACGCTATTTTACCCATTGGTATATCGGTATTGTTGAATTATGTTTTGTTTGGAGCATTGATAATCGGTATATCCAGGATTTTCTTTCCCGGTGAGGAGAATTTTATGCTTTGGACAGGATTTGTATTAATAGCTGCTGCACCTCCGGGGCCTTCTATAATTCCGTTTTCTATCATGCTAAAGGGTGATATCAATTTTTCTGTGAGTGGGGTGTTCGGCCTGCATCTTGCAGCCATGATTCTTGCTCCTGTCATAGTTCTGCTTTTCTTAGGCAAATCAGTGATCAATCCCGTTCAGATATTTTTGATATTAGTAAAACTTATTATAATTCCTTTGGTCATATCCCGCTTTTTGCGTCACCCGAAAGTTTTGCCAACTGTTGACAAGGTAAGACCCACCGTTGTAAAATGGGGCTTTTTTATAGTAATTACTCCCATTGTCGGCATGAGTCGTGATGTGATTTTTAATAATCCCAGTATTTTGCTTATAACCTCAGTTGTTTTTATTATTGCCATGTTTTTGCTTGCATTTGTTTATGGGAAAATACTTAAACGGTTCAAAGTGGCAATTTCTAAGATTATCAGTTCCACATTGATGATGGTGATAAAAAGTTCGGCATTTTCAGCCGTGGTGGCTATAACATTTTTTGAAAATGAAAAAGTAGCTATGCCCTCAGCTGTTTTGAGTGTTTTTGTAACATTGTTTATAATTTTTTACTCCCTTTATGCCCGAAAAGAATTTGGAATAAAATAAAAGAGAGAGTCTCTCCTGATCTTGATTCTCCCCTGGTATAATAAATATCAGAACAAAGGCTATGCACCTAAATATGATTTCAATATAACACTGCTTGAATTGCGTTTTAATTTCCTGATAGCCCGTTCTTTGATTTGTCGGATACGTTCTCTGGTCAACTCAAAATTTATTCCGATTTCTTCCAGCGTAAGAGGCTCCTGCTGGTTTATACCATAGTATAATATCAGAACGTCAGCTTCCCGTTTTGAAAGTGATGAAAGTGCCCGGAGGATTTCTTTTTTTAGAGAATCATGAATAAGTTCATCCTCAGGCATGTCGTCTACATTAATATGTAATCTATCATACATGGACACATCTTCATCCTGAATAAGAGGAGCATCCATAGACAAATGTTTGTTAGCACTCTTTAGTGATTCTTTAACTTCTTTTTCGGTAATATCAAGCACTTTTGCGATTTCATCGGCGCTGGGTATGCGTTGGAATTCCTGCTCCAGTTCCGAATATGTTCTTTTAATTTTGTTTAGCGAACCGATTTTGTTTAATGGTAGCCGAACAATCCTGGATTGCTCAGCCAGGGCTTGCATAATAGCTTGTCTAATCCACCAAACAGCGTAAGATATAAACTTGAATCCGCGGGTTTCGTCAAAGCGATGTGCTGCTTTGATCAATCCAAGATTACCTTCATTTATGAGGTCTGGCAGGCTAAGGCCTTGATTTTGATATTGTTTGGCGACAGAGACAACAAAACGCAGGTTTGATCGGGTTAGTTTTTCCAAAGCAACCAGGTCACCTTGTTTTATTCTTTTGGCCAGTTTTACTTCCTCATCGGCTGTTATCATTGGTAGCCGGCTGATTTCATGAAGATATTTTTCCAAAGAAGCACTTTCCCTGTTGGTAACCTGCCTGGTTATCTTAAGTTGTCTCATTAAAAGGTTTGGTTTAAAACAAAAAGCACCTTATCTACGAGGAAAAGGTGCTTTAAGTTACGTTTTAAGCACGATAATTCTATTTCTTTTTATCAGGTTTTGGGAGTAATGCCTTTCTGGATAATTTTAACTTTCCTGAACGTTTATCAACTTCGATCAGTTTTACTTCAACCTTATCACCTTCTTTAAGCACGTCTTCAACATTATTAACACGTCTCCATTCAAGTTCACTGATGTGCAACAATCCTTCTTTTCCGGGCAGGATTTCAACAAAAGCACCAAAGGCAACTACATTTTTCACAGTACCTTTATATACTTCACCTACTTCAGGGACTGTGGTTAACAAACGTATCCTTTCTTTAGCTGCTGTTATTGATTCTTTATCAGGTGACATAATGTCAACATGTCCAAACTCGCCTACTTCTTCAATAGTGATGGTGGTATTTGTCTCATTCTGAATTTCCTGGATAACCTTTCCACCCGGTCCAATGATAGCGCCTATAAATTCTTTAGCTACGATCAGAGATTCAATTCTTGGGACAAAATCTTTATAATCTTCTCTGGGTTCGTCAATGGTTTCAGCCATTTTATCCAGAATATGCATGCGTCCTTTTTTGGCTTGAGCAAGAGCTTCACCCATAACTTTGTATGACAAGCCTGCTACTTTAATATCCATTTGGCAGGCAGTAATACCATCGCGTGTTCCGGTAACTTTAAAATCCATATCGCCTAAATGGTCTTCATCGCCGAGAATATCTGAAAGAACAGCATATTTATCAGAATTTTCATCTGCAATTAAGCCCATAGCGATTCCTGAAACGGGTTTGAGGAATTTCACTCCTGCATCCATCAATGCCAGGGTTCCTGCACAAACAGTAGCCATAGATGATGATCCATTGCTTTCCAGAATATCTGATACTACACGAATAGTATAAGGATTATCTTCGGTGGCCGGCATCATTGGTTTAAGAGCTCTGAGTGCTAAGTTTCCATGACCATGTTCACGCCGGCTGGTGCTGAATATGCGCTTGGCTTCACCTGTAGAAAATGGAGGGAAATTATAATGTAATATAAAATCTTGTTTTTCCTCAATGATGGCGCCATCAATAACCTGCTCATCAAGTTTTGAGCCTAAAGTTACTGTAGTTAGCGACTGAGTTTCGCCCCGTGTAAATATTGCAGAACCATGAGCGGCCGGTAAATAGTCAATTTCAGACCAGATCGGCCGGATTTCATCAAGTTTTCTGCCATCTAAACGAATACGTGTATCCAATACCATATTTCTAATGGCTTCTTTTTGGATATCGTGATAATATCTTTTTGCTAATCCGGCTTTTTCTTCTTGTTCTTCTTCAGTCATCGATTCAATATACTCATCAATGATAGCATCAAATTTTTCTGCCCGGAGTTTTTTGTCAGCGATGCCTGCTTTAGCTACATCGTAAGCTTTTTGATAAGTAGCTTCATAAATATCTTTTTTAAGTTCTTCATCATTTACTTCTCCTTCATATTCACGAGTTTCAATTGTGCCTTTTTCGTTTTCCACTTTTTTACGCAGCTCAATTTGTGCCTGGCATTGAACTTTAATAGCGGCATGGGCGGCTTTGATGGCTTCCATCATAGTTTCTTCGGAAGCTTCTTCCATTTCACCTTCAACCATGTTAACATTTTCCATAGTTCCGGCAACAATGAGCTCCAGTGTAGCATTTTCTATTTCGGAACGCAGCGGATTGATAACAAATTTGCCGTCAATCTGAGCCACACGAACTTCAGAAACGGGGCTTTCCACAGGGATATCCGAAACCTGAAGAGCGGCAGAAGCTGCCAGACAGGCGTATGCATCCGGTGAAATATCTCTGTCTGCAGAAATTAATGATACGAGCAATTGTGTTTCAGCACGATAGTCGTCCGGAAACATTGGGCGCAATGCCCGGTCGATAAGGCGGGAAATCAGGATTTCATACTCTGATGGGCGGGCTTCCCGTTTGAAAAATCCGCCAGGAAAGCGTCCTGCAGCGGCATATTTTTCTTTGTAATCTACAGTAAGGGGTAAAAAATTTACTTCTGGGTTGATCTCTTTTTTGGATACAATAGTGGCCAGTAACATAGTGTTACCATGAGTAACTACTACTGAGCCATCAGCCTGTTTGGCTAATTTTCCGGTTTCAAGCGTCGTTGACGCACCGTCTCCTAAATGAAATGTTTCTTGAATACCAATTTTGGTCATACGTCTTAATTGTTTGTCGATAATAACTTCGATAAGTGTTTTACTTACTTAATATTCTCTTATTGTTTATTGTTGCCCACAAATGTAATAGAAAAACTTGAAAGCGTTCAAAATAATAAAATGAAAATGAAGGGTAAGGATTGATTTTGATGAAAGGTGCTATTTTAATCGATGTTCCAACAAAT
This sequence comes from Bacteroidales bacterium, assembly GCA_021740245.1. GTDB lineage: Bacteria > Bacteroidota > Bacteroidia > Bacteroidales > PWNQ01 > PWNQ01. Next base: position 6,277 of record JAIPAE010000065.1, read on the forward strand.
AGAAAAGGCTGCCTGAGAGCAGCCTTTTTCTTTAAATATCTTTGGGCCAGAAATTTATTTTCTGATTTTAAGTTCCTTAATGATGGCACGATATCGTTCAATATCATTATTTTTTAAATAATCAAGGAGTCTTCTCCGCTTGCCTACTAACCGCACCAGTGCTCTTTCTGTATTCATGTCTTTCTTGTTGCTTTTCAGATGCCCGGTCAAATGCTTGATGCGCTCTGTAAACAATGCAATTTGCCCTTCTGAAGAGCCTGTATCCTGCTCTGAAGTGCTGTATTTTTTGAATATTTCTTTTTTGTACTCTTTTGTCAAATACATAAGCTTTTGTCTTGTTTTAGAATAGTTGTTCTCTAAAATTGGAGTGCAAAGGTAAAACATTTTTTAAATGCTAAACAAATTTTTTCCTCTTTTTTTTATGGAGACAAAAATATAAATATTTAATGTTTGTCCATAATGTCCGAATTCTTCGTTACGCTTGTTTATAAAATTTCCATTTACCAAAATAAATTCCGCTATTTTAAACCTTCGCAAGTTTCGACCCTGGAGCATTATGAACCAGACACTGGCTTTATGGACAAACCATATTTAGAGGCTGTCCATAAATTCATAAAATTAGGTTTTCAGCAACCCTAAAATCTTAAACTATATGGACAAACACTATTTAGCAAAATAATATTCAGGTTTTGATGTTGTATATCATAATAGATAAACACAAAATAGCGATGCATGATCATAAATGATTTTATTTCTGGAGGATAAGACAAACAGGTGTTTACGTTGATAATAATCGATTCGTTGAAAAAGTTTGTATGCCTGCTCCCTGTTAATACTTATTTTTTGTATTTTGCAAAGCGGATTATAAAACCGTAAAACTCTAATTATCATGGCTCCGACGAAGTATATTTTTGTTTTGGGAGGTGTTACTTCCTCTTTAGGGAAAGGAATTATATCAGCATCACTTGCAAAATTGATTCAGGCAAGAGGTTACCGGGTAACTATTCAAAAGCTTGATCCTTATATAAATGTTGACCCCGGCACCTTAAATCCCTATGAGCATGGTGAATGCTATGTTACAGAAGATGGCGCAGAAACAGACCTGGATTTGGGCCATTATGAGCGATTTTTGAATGATCCTACTACACAGGCGAATAATATTACTACCGGACGTATTTATCAAACCGTTATTCAAAAAGAAAGGCGTGGTGATTATTTGGGGGAGACTGTTCAGGTTATTCCTCACATTACTGATGAAATTAAAAAAAGTATAAAGGTGCTGGGTAAAACCGGTGATTATGATTTTGTAATAACCGAGATAGGTGGTACGGTGGGGGATATTGAATCATTACCTTACATAGAAGCCGTTCGTCAGTTGCGTTGGGAAAAAGAACATGACAGTCTTGTGATTCATCTTACCCTTGTTCCGTATCTTGCAGCTGCAGGAGAATTAAAGACCAAACCAACTCAGCATTCTGTTAAATCATTGCTTGAACTTGGTGTTCAGCCTGAAATCCTGGTGTGTCGAACTGAACATCCTTTAAATAAAGGATTAAAAGATAAAATAGCCCTCTTTTGTAATGTGGATTCTTCAGAGGTTATCGAATCAATTGACACATCAACGATTTACAATGTGCCCATATTAATGGCAAAAGAGAAACTGGATCAGGTTGCTTTGAAAAAACTGCATGTGGAAACCAACTTAGAGGCTGACCTCACCCTATGGAAAGGGTTTTTAAATCGCTTGAAGCATCCTGTTGATGAAGTGAATATAGCTCTGGTCGGCAAGTACGTGGAGCTGAAAGACTCCTACAAATCGATTAATGAAGCGTTTATTCATGGTGGAGTAATGAATGACAGTAAAGTAAACGTTCATATGATTCATTCCGAAAGCATTACTGAGGACAATGCTAAAGAAAAGTTGGAGCATATGGATGGACTGGTTGTTGCACCAGGATTCGGAAAGAGAGGTATAGAAGGGAAAATTGAAGCAATTCGCTTTGTTCGTGAGCAGCAAATTCCATTTTTAGGGATTTGTCTGGGTATGCAATGTGCTGTTATTGAATTTGCTCGAAACGTTTTGAAACTGAAAGATGCACATTCAACAGAAATGGATGATCAAACAAAACATCCTGTAATTGATTTGATGCTGGATCAAAAGAAACTGGAAGATAAAGGTGGTACTATGCGTTTGGGAAAATATCCATGCGAGATTAAAGATGGGTCAAAAGTTTTCGATATATACGGCAAAAAGTATGTAAAGGAAAGACATCGTCACCGTTACGAATTTAATAATGAGTATAAAGATCAATTTAATAATGCCGGAATGTTGCCGGTAGGTATTAATACACAGGATAATCTTGTGGAAATCATAGAATTGGAAAATCATCCGTGGTTTGTGGGTGTTCAGTTTCATCCGGAGTATAAAAGTACGGTCAATAATCCTCATCCTCTTTTTACAGGGTTAATAAAAGCAGCTAAAAAGTATAAACATAAAGTGCATAAATAACAAAGCATGATTTTATACAGGCTTTTTAATAACCTGATTCGTTCCATCTTCAGATTTCATTATATTTGTGGCCTGTTTTCTACAGTGTCAGCTAATTAAAATTAACAAAGAGACAGTGTGTCAGAAAAATGTCCGGATAAAAAATTGAGATATGAATAAAAATACTATCATTGGTTTATTACTCATCTTTGGATTGATGATTGGCTATTCTTTGTGGTTTGCACCCGAGCCACCAGAAAGTGAAGGTACGAAATCCCATGATACTTCTCAGGTACAAAAGAAACCAACAGGTTCTGATATATCTGAAAAAAGGGAAAAAGATGTGCCTGTAGACGATGACACTATAATTGATAAGAAAAGCGAGGATCAGCCGGAAACTGTGGAATCCAAAACGGAGCCTGACAAATTACCATCTGCACGAAAAGGTTCATTTGCTCATGCTTCGAAGGGTTCACCAGAGTTTTATAATATCGAAAATGAAGTGTTTAAGTTGAAATTTTCGACTGAAGGAGGGCGAATTGCACAGGTTAAACTGAGAAAATTCGATACTTATGATTCACTCCCGGTTAAGCTTTTTACTCCCGATTCATCGCAGTTCTTTTTTGAGTTTTACAACAACGAACAGGAAGTTATTTCCACCGGTGATTATTATTTTGAACCGGTTTGGTATGGAAGCCGGGAAGATAAAAATATGAACGTTACCGGTGATGACAGCTTAAGGTTTGGTATGCGTTTGTATGCAAACAACCCGGATTCTGTGCATGGTGTACCCGGTTATATTGAATATATTTATACCATACGTGGAAATAAGTACATGGTTGATATGGATGTGGAATTTCATGATCTGCAGCAAGCATTAACCCCGATTTATGCAAATATTGTGAATCTGACATGGAGAGCTGATCTCAGACAACAAGAGAAAAGCCAGAAATCAGTGATGGGAGGTGGCTCAACGATTTACTATCGTGATAATGTTGGTGATGTTGAGGATTTGAATGAACGAGAAGATGATGAAGAGAATATATCTACAGGCCTTGAATGGATCGCTTTTAAGCAGCGATTTTTTAATAGCATGATATGGACCAAAGATCAGTCCATTGAAAGCGCCAAACTCAAGAGCTATACAAAAGTTGAAGAGACAGACCCGGAATTGCATTATTTGAAGTCGATGGAAGCTCAGATGACGATTGCCTACGAGGTCGAAAAAGATAATACCGCAAATTTTGCTTTTTACTTTGGCCCCAATGAGTATCAGCGGCTAAAAAAATATGATATTGATATGGAAGAAATGATCCCGCTTGGATGGGGATTTTTTCTTTTGCATTGGATCAACAGGTTTGCTGTAATTCCTGTTTTTAACTATCTGGAAGGCTTTAATCTCGGTTATGGTATCATCATTTTGATACTTACCATACTGCTCAAGACTATTTTATTTCCTATAGCCTACAAGACATACAGGTCTTCAGCTAAAATGCGTGTGCTTAGACCCGAGGTTGAAGAGATCAATAAAAAATATCCCAAAAAAGAGAATGCCATGAAGAAGCAACAAGCTACCATGGCATTGTATAAAAAAGCCGGGGTCAATCCAATGGCTGGCTGTTTACCTATGTTGCTACAATTGCCCATTTTAATTGCTATGTTCCGGTTTTTCCCTTCATCTATAGAATTAAGGGGACAGGGTTTTTTGTGGGCTCATGATCTGTCAACCTATGATTCTGTTCTTAGCCTGCCGTTTGATATTCCTTTTTATGGTGATCATGTGAGCTTGTTTACTCTTCTAATGGCTATTTCTACAGTGCTTTACACATGGGTAAATCAGCAAAATATGAATACTGGTCAGCAAATGCCGGGAATGAAAACCATGATGTATTTTATGCCGGTAATGTTGCTTTTTATCTTTAATAATTATGCTTCCGGGTTAAGTTACTATTATTTCCTTGCAAATATTATAACGTTTATTCAAATGATCGTTATCAGACGATTTATAGATGAGGACGCAATTCGTGCCAAAATCCAGGCCAATAAGAAGAAACCAGTGAAAAAGTCAAAATTTCAGCAAAGGCTTGAAGAGGCATCAAAACAACAAAAGCAAAGACAAAAACGTAGATAATAGTGGTAAAAAAAATACAGCTAACTTCATTTGAATTTGTCATTAAGTTGATTAAGAATAAATACTTTTAGTAGAATGAAAGGAATATTAATGGATATAGCCTACATGAATAACAATGGTTGAATA
>JAIPAE010000066.1 GCA_021740245.1 Bacteroidales bacterium
TTCAAGAGCATTCATGTCTTCCGGATTAAAAATTGCCGGTAATGCCCCACGATTGACTGTTCCGTCTGCCTTCATGGCATCTTCACCTACATTTCGGGTGTCGGGAACCTGCTTTACCAATACTAGTATTCTAAAACTCATATGATATGATTAAATCGGTTTGTGCTCTCTCTTTTTTGATTTAGTTTGCAAATATAGAAAAAAACTATTTTCCGAACCCGAAAGAGGTTGGTCTGTTAGTTATTTCTTTACATTGCCATCTATTATTTTTTTATTGGTTCTGAATCAATCTACTAATGGATTTTAAAATAAAACCCTTGTGCGACTTAACCTGCAAAGCATTTTTTTAATTAATGAATTACTTTAGCCTGCATTATTCGTAAAAAATAAACAGAAGTTAGCGTAGGGTGGAGTTGATTTTATTATTTTTTTTTTGTATTATTCTTCATTGAAATGATAGATAGAATTTTATATGAATATAGATATTATGTTAGCTGGCCATAAAAAAATGTTTTTTCTATCAATAGCGGTTCTATTGATTCCATTTATGTTATTTGGGCAAACTGATAATTATGGGAAAATTAGTTATCTTAAAAATAATCCAAAAAGGAAATACCCCGCGGTAGGCCCTGGGAGTGGGTTTAATATCTTTTACGGGGATAAGGGCAGTGCTGAAAAGAGACCAATAAACATTTTTTTTCAACTAAAAGCAGATTATCAGCTAACATATGAGTATAGTATTGAATATAATATTGAACGCGGCTCTCTCTCTCAGGAATATGAAGAGCCTCTTCAACTGTTCGATTTCAAACTGGATTATTACAATATGAATGCAACGATGCGCTATCACCTGGATGAATTTTTTGGCATAAGTAATACTGCTGTTTATTCTCCTTATGTTGCTCTGGGAATTGGTTTATATCATTTCAGAACATACAGAAATTTGATGGATAATAACAACAATCCATATTATGTAAATGCTGATGGGAAAATTACTGATCATACCGGAAAGCTAACCCAGAGAGATGATATTTTTGAAAGCCGTATACGTGATATTAATAGTCTTACTGCTGTTTTCCCCCTGGGGATTGGATTAAAATTCGATTTTAGTGAGCATGTTGAAGCCTGTACTTCTCTTTATGTATATTATTCCGGATATGACCATCTGGAAGGATATTTGTCATATTATAAACATGGAAATACATGGAAACGAAATAGGACAAATAAATTTAATGATATTTTTTATGAATTTTCAGTAACCCTTATGTATAATTTTGGTTACAACTCAGATAAATATGCAGAGCGCTATGTTCCGCCGGTTAATCAGTAGCTTTACCTCTATCTATTACTATTGCGCATATGTAACAATCAGACTTCCATTTCTGACTTTTTAGATGTTTTTATTATTTTTGCGTGTATTGATAATATCACATTGTTGTTATGAACATTAAATATCATATGCTGACTATTTTGTTCTTCATGTTAGCAATTATTGCAACAGGACAGCAGTCTAATCCTCAGAAGTCATACATCAAATCAAACCCGGGTATTTTAAAAAAATCCAGTAGCAATGAAGTTATCCCTTTAAATTATCAGCAATTAAAAACACGAATTTTGAATTTATCCGTTCATAGTAAGTTTAATGAATTCCGTTTCGATCAAAATGATATCTCTGCTATAATTTATGGGCTGACATTTATCTACTTTTTAACTGATGGAATTTATAGTATTTACGCAGGGTATAGCGATTATGACAAAAAACATTTTATCACTCCTTATGATGATTCCACAAAAAACTTCTTTTTTAAAGGAGGCCTTTCACTCTTAATGATAGGCATAGCAACTATATTATGTACAGATCAGTTCGGATGTATTCCCGGCAGACGAATACAGAACTACTAATAATCAATAGTAAAACAATACGTTATTTTTTTAAAAAATTCTTTCCTGCTCAGGTTTGCAGGGCTAATAAAAAACATTTTAATTTTCAGCCTGAAAATCCTGCCTTCATGGCATCTCATCCAAATAACAAGTGTTGGGAACCTGCTTAACCAATACTGGTATTCTAAAACTCATATGATACGATAAAGTCGCTTTTGCTCTTCTCTTTATAATTATTTCGCCAAAATAGAAAAAGAACTATTTCAAAATTCCTTAGTAAACTAAATGCTCTAAGCTGTTGCTTTCTGAATGCCAATTGCAATTATTAATCGCAATGCTTTTTGAGCTTCAATGAATATTTAACTTTGAACTACCATGTTGTGCAAATAAAAGGTAATAGTAGTCAAAGTAGGAATTTAAGATAATGCAGCTTATTTTTGATGTGTCAGATAATACTATCTTTGACGCAGAGCAATCATACTAATGGTGCGGATCAAAAACATAAAAATCGGGTATAAGCTGATTGCTTTCTTTATCCTGCTTGGCATAGGATCGCTGATTTCTTTAAGCCTTTATTTTTTTAGGACCAGTGAAGATGCCATACTCGATCGTACATTTCAGCAGCTTACCAGCGTGCATGTCGTTAAAAAGCGTCAGCTGGAAAGCTTTTTTGATGAACGTGTACGTGAAAACGAACAACTGGCTACTTCAAAAGAAATCAATAAAAAAAGCTCAAGACTGTTTTTTGAGGCCAAAACTTTTCATCAGCAAAACGAATCAGCTTTTCTTGATCGATACAATAAATATATAGCTGGTCATTTTAAGAATGATACAGATCATCAAAGCATTACCCTTATTAGCCCTTATCGCGCCTTACGAATAATTCCGGGAGACACGAGCTTAGTTAATTATCTTAAGTACAGCACAATAGACGAGCCATTGTATCAGGATTTGTGGAAATCGGTTTCAGAAAATCGAAGATCGGTTATCCGCGACTTCACCAGTGCCGACAGCCTGTCCTTGTTAATTGCCTCCCCTGTCTTTTTGGGAAAATATCATCCTGAAGGCATGATTGTGTCCGAAGTAGCGCTTAGCTCTATCAATAATATCATGCTGGAAAACTCATCCTCATCGGGGCTTGGTCAAAGTGGCGAATCCTATCTGGTAGGTGCAGATAATTTAATGCGCAGCAGCAGCCGTTTTCAGGATAACAGCGTGTTAAATACAAAGGTTGAAACGCCCGCTGTAAAAGAATCTCTGATGGGAATTTCATCAACAAGCATCATACAGGACTATCGGGACATAAAAGTATTAAGCTCCTACGGGCCTCTGGACTTGCCTGACTTGAACTGGGTGATTCTGGCTGAAATCGATTATAGAGAGGCTATTGCGCCAGTGATTCAGATAAGAAATGACATTCTTTTCATGGGCGTAATGCTTAGCATTATTATTATTGGATTATCCGTTTTCTTTTCACGTTACATCACTTTACCTCTTATCAACCTGAAGAAAATGGCAGAAAAGGTTGAAAAAGGAGATTTTAATGTACGACTGAGCACTGATAAAAAAGATGAAGTAGGAAAGCTTACACTTGCCTTTAATCGCATGACCTCCCAAATCAGCCAACAAACCAATGAATTAAAAGAACGAGAGCAACGCCTACGGCAGTTCTACAAAGCAACAACAGATGGAATCTTTCTGCATCGCAATCAGGAAGCTGTGCTTGTGAATGATGCACTGGAAAGCCTTACAGGCTACAGCCAGAAAGAACTAATGAAAATGAAGCTTCAGGAAGTAGTAAAAAACCTGCCTGATGTAGATACAGAAGATAGCCTGGAAACTAAGGCGAGACGTAAAGATGGTAGCGAATTTGAGGTGGAATTAAAAAGTAGTCGGATTGACTATGACGGTCAGTCCATTGAAGCCTGCATAATCCGGGATATCACACGCAGGAAAATGGCAGAGCGACTTCTGGCTATTGAGCGCGAAAGACGGCTGGCATCGGTCTTTGGCGCCCAGGAGCTTGAGCGCCAACGCGTATCAAGGGAGCTCCATGACGGACTCGGCCAACGACTTGCCGGACTTAAGCTGGCTGTTGAAGAGATTAAGTCATCCACTAATAATAACAGCCTGATGAAGCTGGATACTATTGAGCAATATCTGACAGAAGCCATACAGGAAACCAGGCAGATATCATACAACCTCATGCCACCCGAGCTTTATGACTTCGGGCTTTCCAGGGCTATTCATCAATTTTGTATAAAAAACACAAACAACTCAACAATAAACATAAATTTCAACAAAGAAGGTCATGAACCTGGACTATCAAAAGAACAGAAAGTTTATTTATTTCGCATTTGCCAGGAAGCTCTAAATAACGCAATTAAACATTCGTCTGCTAAGCGAATCGAAGTTCAGATAGCTTTTATGCTGGAATACATTGTTTTAATAGTGGAAGATAATGGATTAGGTTTTGATAAAACAGAAATCACATACGGTAACGGAATATACAACATAAGGGAACGCGTTAGCTTGCTGAAAGGAAATGTTTCCATGGAATCATCCCCGGGAAAAGGCACAGTTATTTATATTCGCATTCCTTATAAAACAGAAGTAAATGGCCCCAATTTATATAATGCTCGTAGATGACCATCAAATCGTAAGAGATGGGATTAAATCATTACTTAATGGCTATAAAGGCATTGAGGTTATTGCTGAAGCATCCGGAGAAAATGAATTGTATAGGAATTTGAAGAAACGGATTCCCTCTATATTATTGCTGGATATTTCTATGCCCGGAAAATCGGGAATTGAGATCGCTAAAGAACTCCATTATGAATACCCTTGTATAGGAATCATTTTTCTCTCCATGTATATTAATGAAGAATTTATCCTGAATGCACTAAAATCCGGAGCAAAAGCCTATCTGCCTAAAGATACCACCAAAGCAGAACTCATCCGTGCCATTGAAGCTGTTCACCATGGTAAAGAGTTCTTTCCTCCCCAGATTTCAGAGATTATTTTGCAATCATATATGAATAGAGTAAAGCGTGAAGAACAAGATGATAATCAGGAAAAGAAAGAATTAACCCGGCGCGAAACAGAAATCCTCACAAACTTTGCTGAAGGTCTTACTAATCAAGAAATTGCCGATAAGTTATTTATCAGCATTCGGACAGTAGAGTGCCATAAAACCAATATCATGCATAAGCTCGGATTTAAAACCACAGTTGATCTTGTGCGTTATGCGATCAAGCATAAACTGGTCAATATCTGACACTTCACTAATTGTCTAGGTAAAACACTTAGAAAAATTCAGTAAATCTTCTGATTGCGGCGCATTAAGCCACCCTCTATTTTTGCTCATGTTAATCAAATATGAAATATTACCATGAGAAAATTAATCATTTGTTTACTTACAGTACTTGCTTTCAGCACATCTGCGCTGGGGCAGGATTCGGAAAAAGCAGATATCTCGTTGGGGACAGATGTTGTCAGCCGTTACGTGTGGAGAGGAACAGATTTCTCCAATTCTCCCTGCTTCCAGCCAGCCTTTGAAATTTCCAAATCAGGACTGGCCTTTGGTGCCTGGGGCTCCTACTCTTTTAATGGATTAGGTGGAGCAGAGATGGATATTTACCTGAGCTACACCTTTTTAAATGACATGCTTACAGTTACAGTTACCGATTACTTTTTCCCGGTGGAAAACGCTGCTACCAATAAGTATTTCATATATGAAGCTTCTAAAACAGGACATGTCCTGGAAGGAATGCTTACATTTAATGGTACGGAGGACTTGCCGCTGAGCTTTACTGCCGCAACAAATTTCTTTGGCGATGATGCACGCGTTATTAATGATGACCCGAGTTCAGCAGACTTCAATAAAAGTACCGGACTACAATATTCCACCTATCTGGAATTGGCTTATTCCATGAATTTAAATGGCACGGAGCTGGATGTATTTGCTGGTTTTACCCCAAACAATCCACGTTCAGCGGATAACAAAACCGGTTACATTGGAGAAAGCGGTTTCTATGGCAAAACTATGGGATTTGTCAATGTTGGTTTTACTGGTTCCAAAGAAATAAAAATCACTGAAGACTTTAGTCTGCCAATAAGCTCTTCACTTATCGTAAACCCAATGGCAGAAAATATCTTCCTGGTATTCGGTTTTTCACTTTAATTTTTAATTATAAAACACTATTATCATGTTAAACACAGGTTCAACAGCTTTTATGATCTTATGCACCAGTCTGGTAATGTTAATGACACCAGGCCTGGCGTTTTTTTATGGCGGATTGGCCAGCCGTAGAAACATCCTCGGAATTATGGTTCAAACCTTTGTATCCCTTGGTATCACAACTATCATGTGGGTCGTGATTGGTTACTCACTTTGCTTCAGTGGAGGTGAAGGTGGAATCATTGGTAACCTTGATCATATTTTCCTGAACGGTGTTGCTTTCAATGAAATTTTCAACCCCAATTCAGGACAGGAGTATCCTACCTACATTTTTATAGCTTATCAAATGATGTTTGCCATCATCACACCTGCACTGATTACCGGTGCTTTTGTAAACCGTGTTACCTTTAAGTCCTACCTTATCTTTTTAGTAATGTGGCAGTTATTTGTTTACTATCCCTTCGTACACATGGTGTGGGGCGGTGGAATTCTTGCCGACTGGGGTGTTAAGGACTTTGCCGGCGGTATTGTAGTACATACAACAGCAGGTTTCGCGGCACTGGCATCCGTATTTTATGTAGGTGCTCGTCGTGATAAAGCATCTCCACCCAACAGTATTCCGCTTGTGGCTATTGGAACCGGTTTGCTTTGGTTTGGCTGGTATGGCTTTAACGCCGGTAGCGAACTGGCTGTTGATGAAGTCACCACACTGGCATTTCTGAACACCGATGTTGCTGCATCTTTTGCAGCAATAACCTGGCTGATTATCGAATGGAGTCGCGACAAAAAACCACGTTTTGTAGGCTTGCTAACAGGTGCTGTTGCCGGACTTGCAACAATAACACCAGCTGCCGGATTTGTGCCTATTTGGGCAGCCATGCTAATTGGTATAGCAGCAGGTGCCATCTGCTACCTTGCTGTAGAACTTAAAAACCACTGGGGCTGGGATGATGCTCTTGATGTGTGGGGAGTCCACGGTATTGGTGGTTGTCTGGGAACCATTCTGCTTGGTGTGTTTGCAGTAGAAAGTGTTGGAGGACAATCCGGACTACTGGAAGGTAATGTGGTTTTCTTCCTGAAAGAAACGGCTGCCGTGTTTATTTCAGCAGCTTACGCCTTTATGTTCACCTATCTCATGCTTATGATTATTAATCTTATTACAAAAGTTAAAGTTTCTGAAGCAGATGAGGATCTCGGTTTGGATAAATCTATTCACGGGGAATCCGCTTATGATGAAGGTGCTTTGTAAGCAACCTCTTTTCATGCGATGACAATTTTGTGCATTTTGGGGCTGCTCTTAGGAGTAGCCTTTTTTTATTTTAAAGTATTGGATTTCTGGCAACAAGCAAAAACTTTCAAAATCCTTGCTGTATAGGCTTTGCATAACAAAAAATGCGTTAGATTTGCAAACGCTTTTGGGGATACCAAAGCGGTCAACTGGGGCAGACTGTAAATCTGTTGGCATATGCCTTCGGAGGTTCGAATCCTCCTCCTCCCACATTCCTCTCTTTCAATATAGTGCTGCATCACCCTGAAGGCATGCAATCATTTCTTAATCTTCGATGTCTTCCGGGTCAGGACAATCATCGCAATACAGGCTACGGTTGTACATTTTCATAGCACGGTAACTCATTCCCATACTGGAGAATCCACCGTCATGATAGATATTTTGCATGGTAATTTTTCGTGTGAGATCAGAAAACAATGTAATAGTAAAATCAGCGCATTCATTAGCATCGGCATTACCTAAAGGAGACATTCGTTCCGTAAAGTCCATCAGTCCCTCAATACCCCTAACGCCGCTTCCGGCAGTTGTCAGTGTTGGCGACTGGGAAATCGTATTTACACGGATTTTACGATCCCGACCATAGATATATCCAAAGCTACGGGCTATGGATTCCAGCATGGCTTTGGCATCAGCCATATCATTATATCCGTAAAGTGTCCGCTGGGCAGCAATATAGGACAAAGCTACCACTGACCCCCATTCATTAATGGCATCTTTTTTTCGGGCTACCTGAAGCATTTTATGAAAGGAAACAGCAGAAATATCCAGTGTTTTCATCATGAACTCGTAATTCAGATCGTCATAATGTTTTTTCTTTCTGACATTGGGAGACATTCCGATGGAATGGAGTATAAAGTCTATCTTTCCGTCAAAGTGGTCCATTGTTTTGTCAAACAGATCACGAAGGTCTTCTATGTTTGTTGCGTCAGCCGGAACAACGAGAGAATCTGTTTGTTCCGCTAATTTGTTAAGATCACCCAGGCGAATAGAAACGGGCGTATTTGTGAGGACAAATTCGGCGCCTTGTTCCTTCGCTTTCTCAGCTACTTTCCACGCAATTGATTTATCGTTTAAGGCTCCGAAAATAATGCCTTTCTTTCCTTCCAGTAAGTTTGAGGCCATAATAGAATCTTTTAATTTCAAGTTTGAAACAAGAGGATAAGCGGAATGTTCATCATTTTATCCATTGATGAGCTGATGTGCTGTTTTTAGTGCTTCTTTATGGTTTGGTTTTCCACTGATCATCAATGCTATTTCTTCTGTTCTTTCCTGTTGGTTTAATTGTTGGATATCGGTTTGTGATCTTCCATTTTTTTCATATTTGAACACTTTAAGGTGTTCTTTGCCTTTAGCTGCAATTTGCGGTAAATGTGTAATTGCGATAACCTGCATTTTCCGGCTCATTTGCGACAGTATCTCCCCCACTTTTACAGCAGTATTCCCTGAAACTCCGGAATCAATTTCATCAAAAATAATGGTTGGAAGGATATTTTTATGTGTAAGTATGGATTTTATGGCCAGCATAAGTCTGGACAATTCACCTCCTGAAGCTATTTTATTAATAGAATCTGGCTTTAGCCCTTTGTTTGCCGAAAACTTAATATTGATTTTATCAATCCCTTTTTCTGACAAACTATCATTTATGGTTAAATCTGCCTTTACTGATGCTTCTTTCATATTCAGCTTATCCAGGACATCCTCAATAGCTTGTTCTGCTTTAGGAATAACATTTACGCGTTTTTGATGAAGTTCATCAGCAAGATGTTTAGCATTGGAATATTTTTCGTTTACTTGCAATTGCTGGTTTTCAATCTCTGTATCCAGTGAATTGATCTTTTCCAGCTTTTGTCCGAGTTCTGCTTTAATATCGATTAGTTCATCAGTACCATCTGCATTATGCTTTTGTTCAAGTCCATAAATCATATTCAAACGCTCGTTTACATATTCCAATCGATCAGGTTCATAATACACTTCTTCCTTAAGTTTATCAAGTTCAGTTGCAATATCTTCCAATTCAATCCTGCTGCTTTCAATACGTTCATGTAAGGGTTTGATATCGGGATAAAAATCAGTTATATGATTTAATTTATCAATCGTTCCTTTTAAAATATCCACAGCATTTGATTCACTTTCTGACAGATTTTCAGAAGCATAATACAAAGCTTCCCGTATATCTTCGGCATGAGTCAGTTGTTTTAACTCTTTTTCCAGTTCCTCTTTTTCATTTGGTTTAAGATTTGCATTATCCAGTTCTTCAAAAAGAAACTGATAATAATCAGCATCTGCTTTGGCTCTCTTATTGTGAACTTTCAATTCTTCCAAAGAACTTTTGCTTTTGATATATTCACTGAAAACTACTTTATATCTGGCCAGTAAGTTTTGATTTCCGGCATAATCATCAATGACAGTCATCTGGAAATCAGGGCGGTTCAGAATAAGTGTTTCATGTTGAGAATGAATATTTATGAGCCTGTCACCAATATCTTTAAGAAATTTTAGTTTTACCGGAGTATCATTTATAAAAGCTCTCGATTTTCCTGAAGGAAGAATTTCTCTTCTGATAAATGTTTGATCGTCATGGTCCAGGTCATAACTATTGAATAAAGATTTCATATTATAACCCTTGATATTGAATGTACCTTCAATAATACATTTACGGTCTTTGTCCAGCAGTGCATTTTTATCGGCCCTTTCTCCGAGGATAAGTCCTACTGCTCCCAGCATAACAGATTTCCCGGCGCCTGTTTCACCTGTTATTGTAGTCAGGCCGCTGCAAAAGTCTATTTCCAGGGATTCAATCAGTACATAATTTTTCACAGAAAGATGGACAATCATAAGGCACCAGATTTCAATCCCTGCAAAGGTAAAAAAACTATATCGGGATAAAACAATTTATTGCTGTTGATTAATTTTATCATATTCGCTGGCATGCGCCGGATCAATTTCCTTAAGCAGGTTAACAGCTTTAGGCCTGGCTGTGGGCGATGCCTTCTTAAAAATATTGATGATTTCGTCTTTTTTAGCATTCATCAAAACTTCCAGGATGTATAAAAAAGGTTTTTGCCTGCGGGCTTGTTTAAATTTCTCCAGCGAATTGAGTACTTCTTGTCTGCCTTTTTCCATATTATCAGCCATCTGATCCAGTCCTTTACGATGGTATATATACATACCGTGACGCAAGGATTTTAATGAACCATTCAGCAAGTCTTCGATGATCCAATAACGGTTTTGTTTGCTTTCAAATGATTTCCAGCCTTTTGCTTCAGAATTCTGGGCATTACTAACGATGGTCTGGGCATTTTGCAAATATGGTGTGCCTCCCTCCTGTGAAAAAGTATCAAAATCTAAACCAATAATCAGATAAGCATAATAAGCTAAAACAGAAGTTAAATTAGATTGAAAGGAGTTCAGGTCAAAATTTAAAGATTGAAATTTAACATATTCAAAATCAAAATCATCATCTTTAAAGTTCAATATGGGCGAAGGATATGAAGTATTATAAACCGGCCTTCTCGATTGTACCTGTATAGAAGCCTGGAACTTATCTGTTGATAACTCTTTTTGAATATTGATCATAATGCTACACTCAATTCTTTCCTCGACCTTAAATTTTCGGTTTGTCCATTTT
>JAIPAE010000067.1 GCA_021740245.1 Bacteroidales bacterium
AGCAACAGAATCGCCCCCCCCGATCAGCGAAAAAGAACCGCTGATCGTTGCGCTTGATACCGCAATAGCAACCGATTTAGTACCCTGCTTAAAATTAGGCATTTCAAATACACCCATTGGGCCATTCCACAAAATGGTTGATGATTTGGTAATGATCTCAGCAAATCTCCGGCTTGATCGTTTTCCAATATCTAAACCCATCCACTTTTCAGGGATATTATTAACCTCAGCCTTGTCAATTTTAGCTTCATTGCTGAAAGAATCAGCAATAACGGCATCCACCGGCAGGTAAAGATTAACTCCTTTAAGCATCATCTCTTTGACAATATCTTTGGCCACCTCAATTTTATCTTCTTCGATGAGCGATCCACCTACATTTCCTCCGAGCGCTTTAATAAAGGTAAAGGCCATACCCCCACCGATGATCATATTGTCTACTCTATTCAGCAGATTCTTTATAATATCAATCTTCGAAGAAACTTTAGCTCCTCCAATGATTGCTGTAAAAGGAGGTTGTGGATAGTTCAGGACTTTTTCAAGACTTTTGAGTTCATTGGTCATTAAAAGGCCAAAAAACTTCCGTCCATTGAAAAATCGTGCAACCTTTGATGTTGAAGCATGGTCACGGTGGGCTGTAGCAAAAGCATCATTAACATAAATATCTCCCAATTTACTTAGTTCTTCGGCAAATTTCAGATCACCGGACTCCTCTTCCGGATGAAAACGTAAATTTTCCAATAACAGAACCTCGCCCGGCTTTAATGTATCCGCAATTTCCTTCGTTTTCTCGCCTGTCGCAGTTCCTGCAAACTTAACATTTGTGTGTAATAATTTTGATAAATGCGGAAGTATAGGACTTAATGAATAATCCTGTTCATACGTTCCTTTTGGACGCCCAAGGTGTGACATCAATATTACTGAGCCGCCTCCCTCAAGGATTTTTTTTATAGTAGGAAGAGATTCCCGAATTCGCGTATCATCCGTAATTTGCCTGTTATGGTTCAATGGAACATTAAAATCTACCCGTACCAATACTTTTTGGCCTGTAAACTCACAATTTTCAATGGTTTTCATTTATCTGTTGTTTTGTTTTTTCTTTTTTGGGGTTAAACATTTAGCTTTCAGACCATCGATTTATTATAGCTCTCTTTTCTCTAACCTGTTTTATTCATGCATTAAATGCAGGTCAGATGCAAGGCTTCAAATAATGCAGATATAGTCATCTATTTCAAGCCTTTCACCCCTGCTGTACAGCGGGGCAGATAGCCTGCAGTTAATACACTCGTAAAAAATAAACCAAATAAATATATCTTCTTGTTTATTTTTTATGGTAAGAATGATGCAGGCTAAAATGTTTTCACCTTATCTTTTTCGTGGTAAAATTACTGAATTGTAAAGAATATGGCAAGAATAAACAAAAACTTTGTCTTTTTCCGAATTTTTTCAATTTTTAATCGTAGGATAGCAAAGCGGTTTTTTTGATCATAAAAAAACTAAATTTGTAAAAAATACCCTTATGTATGATTGAAACAGATATAAATATTAAGACAAAACTGCCTGGTTTTAATAATTCTATTTTTGCAATTATGACTCAACTGGCCAATGAGTATAATGCTTTGAATCTTTCACAAGGCTTTCCTGATTTTAATACTTCATCACCTTTAATCGAAAAAGTTCAACACTATATTGAAAAAGGTGAAAACCAATATGCTCCTATGAAAGGAATTTATAAGCTAAGGCAACAGATCAATAAGAAATACGATTATTTATACAGCAGAAAATATGATCCTGAAGCTGAGATCACAATAACAGCAGGCGCCACACAAGCCATTTTTTCAGTTATTACTGCATTTGTTGCTGAAGATGACGAGGTCATCATCATTGAACCCGCTTTTGACACTTATGCTCCTTCTGTATTATTTAACGGGGGTATAGTGAAGTTTGCTCAAACAGAACCTCCAAATTTCCAAATCGATTGGGAAAAAGTTCAACGGATGATCTCTGCACGTACAAAACTGATTATATTGAATTTTCCAAATAATCCAACCGGCAGAAATATTCAGGGTGAAGATTTAAACAAATTGAATAATCTTATTCGCAATACAGATATTATAATAATGAGCGATGAGGTATATGAACATATCCTATTCGACCATTATCAGCATATTAGCCTGGCCACTCATGAAAATCTAAGCAAACGATCATTAATCATAAGTTCATTTGGAAAAAGTTATACCATTACCGGCTGGAAACTGGGATATTGTGTCGGTCCGGAAAAACTCACCAAAGAATTCAGGAAAGCACATCAGAACATTGTTTTTGCTGCCAACCGCCCTATGCAATTGGCTCTTGCTGATTTTATGGAAGAGGAAGATCATGATCTGGGCCTACAGCGTTTTTACCAGCAAAAAAGAGACTTTTTTATTTCCGCTATGGAAAAATCAAGATTTAAGATTATACCCTCACAGGGGACATTTTACCAACTGGCCGATTTTAGCAAAATATCGGATCGATCAGATTATGATTTTGCCATCGAACTTACAAAAACATACAAAGTCGCCTCAGTCCCGCTTTCTGCTTTTTATAATAACAAACAAGATCATAAAATACTTCGGTTTTGCTTTGCTAAAAGTGATGAAACATTGAAAAAAGCTACAGATATTCTATGCAGCATTTAAATATTACATATTTTCAAACAACAATCGTTTGGGAAAATCGCAAGCGTAACAGAGAGCTTTTTGAAAAAAAACTGAATCAAATCTCTGAAAAAAACGATTTGGTCTTATTTCCCGAAATGTTCGATACCGGTTTTTCCATGAATCCGGAAAATATTCAGGAAAAAAGCCATGAAAAAACTTTATCCTGGATGCAGAAGATGGCTGCTCGTCATAATACTGCAATCGGCGGAAGTGTTGCTGCCTTTGAGAACAGCCAGTTCTATAACCGGTTTTATTTTGCAGACCCGGCAAATAATGTTTTATGGTATGATAAAAAACACTTATTTCGGATGGGACAGGAACCCAAACATTACTCTGCCGGAAAGCAAAAAATATTAATTGAATACAAAGGATGGAAAATTTTGCCGTTGATTTGCTATGACCTTCGTTTTCCGGCATGGTCAGCGAATCAACTGACAGACAACGGGCCTGCTTATGACCTTATTATTTATGTTGCTAACTGGCCTGCTTCCAGACATCAGGTTTGGCAAAACCTTTTGAAAGCAAGAGCTATCGAAAATCAGTCTTATTGTATTGGTGTCAATCGTGTAGGAAAAGATGGAAATAAACTGCTGTATAAAGGAGATTCTGCTGTTTACAATGCAAGAGGGGAAATCATGGAGCGCAGTGCTCCTTACCTTGATGATTTTGTATCTGTTGAAATCAGCAAAGAAGAATTAAAATCATTCCGGAAAAAATTTCCTGTTTACAAAGACTGGGATAAATTTGACTTTTCATGATGAATAGCAAAACATACAATGTCAGCCCTTATCATTTCTACAGATTAAAAACCAGAGAAATAAAAGCCGGCGACCTGGGCATCGGAGGGCATAATCCTATCCGTATTCAATCAATGACCAATACGCCTACACTGGATGTAAACGCTACGGTTTCACAGGCTGAACGGATAATAAAAGCCGGGGCAGAACTCATTAGAATATCAGTAGCTAACAAAAAAGAGGTGGAAAGCCTGAAAAAAATCAAGACTTCATTAGTCAATAAAGGCTATCATACTCCGGTTATAGCTGACACACATTTCAATCCTGACATTTCCATTATGGTTGCCTCTGTTGTAGAAAAAGTCAGGATCAACCCCGGTAATTTTCTGCGTTCAAAAAAAGAATCATGGACTCCTGAAACTTATGAATCAGAACTAAAGGAAACTGAAGAAAAGCTCATCCCGCTGATCAATACTTGCAAAAGGTATAATACTGCGCTTCGTATCGGCAGTAATCACGGAAGTCTCTCACCCCGTATTATCTATCAATTTGGTGACACTCCTGAGGGCATGGTGCAATCCGCACTGGAATATGTAAAAATTTGTATGAAACATGATTTTTATGAGGTGGTACTTTCCATGAAATCGTCTAATACCAGAATTATGGTACAGGCCTATCGCCTGTTGATGCATGAGATGATTAAGACAGGCGAGCTTTTCCCTCTTCATCTTGGTGTTACTGAAGCTGGCGCAGCAGATGACGGACGTATAAAATCTGCAACAGGCATCGGCAGCTTATTGCTGGATGGACTGGGAGACACAATAAGAGTTTCATTGACTGAAGAGCCTGAATATGAAATTCCTGTTGCTCAAAACCTGAAAAAACTGGCTCCAGAACGTATTACATATAAAACCAACTCTTTTCAACAACTTCCGTTTAATCCTTTTGAATACAAAAGAAGAAACACATTCAATAATGCAATTGCAGGACTTAAAAAGCATCCTGTGATTTTTGGTGAAAATGAATATTCAGAATATTATGTTAACCACAAATACGTCCATACCCATGACAATCAAAAAACAAACATCAGGGCATATCCGGTTAGCTCCGTTGAAGACCTGAAAAAGATTTCTTTTACTTCGGATAATGAGGAAATATTACTGTTGGAATGTGAAAACATTCAACAAGGAAGGAATATAATAAACAGCATGAATAAAGCAGGCATTTACACTCCTCTTGTTTTAAAACTTTCCTCAAATGCCTATAATGAGAATCTGATGCAGATTGAAATGGCTGCCAAAGCAGGCATATATCTGATAGACGGATTACTGGATGGTTTAATGATTATTACTCCGAATATTAATAATGCGAAAACATTAGAAATAACACAAAAGATACTTCAGGCATCAAGAGCCAGGATGTTTAGAACCGAATTTATTTCCTGCCCGGGATGCGGACGTACTCTTTTTGACCTGCAGGCCACTGCAGAAAAAATTAGAGCTGCTTTATCACATCTAAAAGACCTTAAAATCGGAATTATGGGTTGTATTGTTAACGGCCCCGGAGAAATGGCTGATGCCGATTACGGTTATGTCGGCACAAGGAAAGGCAAAATCTCGCTTTATAAAAACAAACAAATAGTTAAAAAAAATATTCCCGAAGAAGACGCTCTTGATGAACTAATCAAACTGATCAAAGAAAATGGTGACTGGAAAACCACAGAATAAAAATTCTGCCTTTTACAAAAAGAAAAGCCCCTGTTTTGGATTCAGGGGCTGTTCGCAGCAAAAACATTCAGGAAACAACTTAATATAAATAAGTAGCACTTCTGGTTTTGTAGACAAGTGTTTTGTTTATGAAGTTGCATAAAAATTAATAATTTTTTTTGCCTGCTAGTAAATTATTACCTTTTGTTTGTTATTCAGTGTTTTATCTGGTGTTGTAATTGTCATAAAATACATCCCTTTTTCTAAATCAGGATAACTTAAAGAGATATTATGATGGCCGGCTGACATTTCATAAACATCTGTTTGAAGCAATTCTCCATTTATCGAGTACAGCTTTATTATAATGGATTCCGGTTTGATGAGGTGCAATGGAAGAAAAAACTTTATATGAGCCGGATTTGGATAAATATTTCCTGCAGTAGAAAAATGATCCTGCTTATCTTTTACTATACCGGAAACATTATCATCCGTAACCTGTAATAAAACACTATCAATTACAGGATTATTCTGACTCAAAGTAATATCAACAGGATCACAGTATTTTCCGGGAAAATCTGCATAAACCTGATAATCCCCAAACGGTAGATTATCTATCGTAAAATACCCATCTGTTATTGTTGTTGTATACTTTACAGGTGTTCCTGAATTTTTATCCAGAAAATACACATTTTTCTCTTCCAGGCCTGGCAAAGAACCCAGGGGTACATTAAATGTAGATGAAGACATATTGTAAAACATCTGTCCATTCACCTGACCTATTCCACTGGATGTACTCATATTTATCAGGTCAACATCTGAATTGAATTTGTGATCATTTAAAATGATAATCTGTGAAACATCCCAAAACAGATCGCTGTTATGATAAGTTGGTGCAGCTACATCCACATAGGCTGAACCAGAAGTTGGAAATATTTTAACTTTATAATCGCCTTCTATAACATCAATAAAATAATAATAACCTAGTGTATCAAAACTGGCCGTATCTACTGGCTGAAGGTAATTATTTATATCACGGAAAAGAATTACTTTAAAAGTATCTACTGGCATGGAATTAAAGAAAACCTGACCGCCAAGCAAGTAATAAGATGGATTTCCGATGGTAATTTTTTTACTGACATCGGATATGCAACTATCCTGAGTCATTATTGTCAGAGAAACATTATAAACTCCAATATACGGAAAAGTATGTACCGGATTCTTTTGGATTGAATGTGCTCCGTCTCCAAAATCCCAGTAATAGTCAACTATCGGAGACCCATAAGATGTTGAGATATCGAAAAAGTGAACTTCTTTTGAATTGTTAGTCGTATCCATTATATAACCAAAGCTGGCATTACATGTACTTATAATATCCTGGTCTATAATTATCCGGTGAGAATGCAAAGATGTGCATCCGGAGGCTGTTGTAATCGTCAGCTCAACCTTATAAACACCTTTGGCCTGAAACTGGTGGCTGGGGTTTTCCTGAGTGGAATAATTACCATCATCAAAATCCCATGAATAGCTGACTATTTTATCTGATGGTATGGAATTATTAAAGAAATGATAATAATTCATCAATCCTGAACTGGTATCTTTTTGAAAATAGAAATTAGCTGAACACGCTGATGTATCTATGGTAATGGTCAATGTATCGTTATATTCGGAAAAACAGCCATTCGCAGACCATGTCTTTAAATGCACATTATATTTTCCGGTATCTGTATATGTATGCACCGGATTGGATAACCCTGATGTAGTATTATCATCAAAATCCCATTGATAGGTAACAATATTGGAATTGGCTGTAGTATTGTCGTAAAAAGAATAGGTATACTGATTAATTGAATCTTTGATAAAATAGAAGTTTGTCTCACATTGAACAGGGCTAGTTGTACATATTTCAAAATCAACCTGAATGATAGTATTACCGTCAAAACTTCTTATTTTCTCATGATAGGTTGAATTGCAATCATATATGTAGACTAACACGATACCGGATTGATCCGGAGTTGTTACTGTTTGTGTATAATGCCCAATGGAGTCTGTAATCAAATTATTAATGTGTATTGATGTGTCTCCGTCGATGACAATTCTTACCTCCTGTCCCTGAACAGGAGTATTATCCTGATTCACGATTTGCCCCTCGATCGTGAGCTGCGCTCCCGGGCCTCCGTAGAGCAAAACTCCCGATAGGAGCAAAAAAGCTGTTAAAAAATATTTTAGTCGTATTAACATAATTTTTTGTGCCATTTAAAATCTGTAAAAAACACCTGCCCGTAGCCTGATTGCATAAGGTTTAGGGCGCTTGATTACATCAGAAGAACCATATATTTGTTTTAAATACACCCGTAGACCCGGTTCAATAATCATTAACCAACGGTGATCAAACTGGTAACCTATTCCTAAATTCAGTATATAATGCCAGTTGGTATTTAACCTGTTTTGGTAATTGTACTGCGTATTTACTACGGTAATATTAGGCTCTTCCAATTCATTTTTCTCTATTTTTTCATGCATCTCCAGTGAAAAAGCCAATCCTGTCGATAAAGAATATTGAAATCTTTTCAGGTTGTTTTTATAGCCAATCAGCAGAGGAATGCTTAAATATGTGTAATGCCTTGTGGTAATATCGTGCATTGTTTTATCCACTGAATCATAAACTGCCTCCTGATGTGTATGATATTGAACAACAACAGAATCCTGGCCTGAAGAATTTTGAACGATCTGATATGAAATAGAATCAACGTTTTGATAATATCCTTTAAGCTCTTTTGACCGATAGTCTATAATGTAATCCCAACCATCTTTTGATTGATAGAATCCAAGACCACTTTCAAAAAAGCATTGCTCACTTAAATGATACCGGCCTGCCAAACCAAATCCATAAGCCTCACTAAATCCATCGAGAGCATCTACTGTATTGTAGATATAATCAGTATTAAAATAAATTCCAAGAGAATATGGCTTTGGGGGCTTGTAATCATTCACACTATCAAGGTAAAGAGAACTGTTTCGGGAAAGCTCCAGCTTCTGATCATCGTTTTCAGCGATATCTATATTTGTTGTTGCTGGTGTTAAAATAACATCAATATTATCTTGAATGGGAGTCTTTTGTTGTTCACGACTTTTTACCAGTCCGGTTTTTGGCTGCTGCTTTGATGTTTTCTGCTTATCTTTGGTTTTTTGGTGTGTCGCTGTTTTTACAGTTTCCTCCGAATGGCCAGTTGTCTGTGAATTATCCCCGGTTTTATAAATGTTATGCTGTTCAATGTTTTTAGGCGATGACGTTTTTTTCTGATTTGCACTAACCGCAGTTTTTTCAATATTTTTATTATTGATCTTATTAGGATTTCTGTTTTGACCGGATGAGCGGATACTATTGTTTTTTGATTGTTTATCTGATACAGCCTTTTCTTCTGAATCAATCAGAGATAACTGTCCTTTTCTTGGATTATACTGATGTTCATTTGTCGTATTTTCAATCAACGTAAAGTAACCAATTATCAGTCCAATAAAAACAGCCGCTATACTACTATAGAACAAATTTTTGTTTTGGTAAAATCTTTGAATAGTGGATGGCTTATCCAGATCATAACGAATCCTCTTCCAGATTTTCGATGGCGGAACATCAGAAAAGCTTTCCAGTTTTTCCGAAATTTTACTTTCTGTTTCTTTATAATCAGCCATTTATCCCTTTTATGTTTAATTTTTTTTTGATTTGTTGCTGCAAGACATTTCTGGCCCGCGAAAGTTGTGATTTTGACGTATTTTCAGTTATATCTAAATTATCTGCTATCTCCTTATGTGAATAGCCTTCCAAAACAAACAGGTTAAAAACCAACCTGTATCCTTCCGGTAACTCCCGTATCACTTCCATCAATTCATTAACAGTCAACTGATCAATCACTCGTGGTTCAATTTGGTTTTTTATTGTTACTTCATCTAAATCAAGTTCTTTATTGTAATTAATGTTTTTCTTATAATGATTTATTGCTGTATTTATGATTGTTTTTCTTATCCACCCTTCAAAAGAACCTTGATCATTATATTGGTCCAACTTAGCAAATACTTTCACAAATCCTTCCTGCATAATATCCTCCGCACCCATGCGGTTTTTTGCGAAGCGCATACACACACCCCACATTTTGGGGGCATATCGTTCATAAAGCTGCTCTTCCGCCTTCTTATCTTTGGCTTTACATTGCTTAATAAGTTCTTTCTCGGAAAGCATCAAAAGCAGATATTCAATTTAGTTAGACAAATGTTGTTATAAATGGGTTGCATTAATCTGTTCTGTTTTTTTTTGATTAATAATTGATTCAGAAAAGACAAGTGGCGAATTTAAAGAAAAGTAATCAAATAGAAAAGAATGAGTTCAATAGCTTTAATACTTTGAATAAAAATTATTATAAAATGAATTTATTTTTTTATTTTTGCAGCCGCCAGATAAAGCATTAGCTATCCCGATAAGAAACGGGATGTTTAAATTAGTTAACAATATTTCGGGGCATTAGCTCAGTTGGCTAGAGCGTTTGACTGGCAGTCAAGAGGTCATCGGTTCGACTCCGATATGCTCCACAAAGAAAAAGAAGGGGAAACAAAGGGTTGTTTCCCTTTTTAGTTATGGCCTTTTTTGTTTACATATTATTCTCTGAAAAAACTAACCGCTTTTATTACGGACAGACTCAGAACCTGAATGTCCGAATGGAAAAACACAATAACGGTTATGTTAAATCCACTAAACATGGAATCCCCTGGATATTACTGGCCTTTAAAAGTGTGGAATCCAGAAGTAATGCTTGTAAACTGGAAGTTAAAATTAAACGATTGCATCATCCGGATAAAATATACGCTTTTGTCCTTAATCATCAGTTTAGAATTAATCCTGAGCAAGTGGTCATCGGCCCCGAAAAAAAATAAAGCCTGGTGAATAATTTTATATTCTTGTCTTTATTATTTATTTTTTTCGTGGGTCCTCGTCCGCCCTTGATAATAAACCACTTTAGTCTTGATTTAAAGTATCGTCTTTTATACTATGGTTTCTGAATTTGTCCATTCTGGCGGACGGGATTCGACTCCGATATGCTCCACAAAGAAAAAGAAGGGGAAGCAAAGGGTTGTTTCCCTTTTACGCTAACTAAGCCCTGAAAGAGCAACAGCAAAGTAAATAAATCCGGCCGGACTTTCAGCCCTCTAGCGTATTATGCACCTCCTTATTCTTCTTAAAAAACATTTTTTCTGAATTCATCTTACATTCCATTCATATGTCTATATTGATTTTAATGGTATTTACCCCGTCATATTATACGGGGATACCCATGCTATAGCCCGCCGAGGCGGGTCATTTGTTTGTGTTTTTAAGGCTATCTTGTTCAATTCATATTTTATTCCTTTTAAACTGGAATCATGTATAATTTTTTTCATCTTCGCATTTAGAAAACTTAATTTTTCTATAAATGAACCGAGCCATGATCCGCCTAAGGCGGAACACACACGCGGATGATTAAATGGCGTAATGAGTAATGCGATGATGCGAGAGGGCGAACGAAGCGACAAAAGCGACTAAAGCGAACGAAGAGACGAAGAGGCGAAGAGACTGAGAGACTGAGAGAAACAACGAACAAACACAGAACACCGAACAAAATTATAAACATATGAAAAGACTATTTATAATGTGTTGTGCGGTTTGGAATGTTAATAAAAATGTTAGTATTTAATATTAAAAAAGTTATGCATTATATTGATATACAATATATTAGAAGTGTATTTCACCACAAAAACACTTCTATCATGCATAACTTAAAATCA
>JAIPAE010000006.1 GCA_021740245.1 Bacteroidales bacterium
GTTTTATCTTACGCATATTTCAATAGTTTTGATAATAATGCAAAAATAAGATTATCTTTTGTTTTATGATATCCTGTATCATCAGATAACTTTCTGAATGATTATTTCAATATATCATTCAGTTGAAATTATATAAAAGGCAATAGGTTAGGAGAACAATTCCCTGTATAAATCCTTAACAAAAAAACACATGAATTCAGCAAAGATTGCTACAAAAATAATAATAAGGTTGTTCACTCTTTTTCGATTCCAACTTTATTAAATCCGGCTTTCAGGAATTCGCGATTCAGACGTGCAATATGTGCCAGGCTTATACCTTTGGGGCATTCCGCCTCGCAAGCACCGGTATTTGTGCAGGAGCCAAAGCCCAATTCATCCATTTCGGTTACCATATTCCAGGCTCTGGTTAACCCACCTGGACGGCCTTGTGGCAACAAAGCATATTGAGAAACCTTAGCTGCGACGAACAACATTGCAGAAGAGTTTTTACAGGCTGCAACGCACGCTCCGCATCCAATACATTCAGCAGCATCAAAAGCTTCTTCAGCAATTTTTTTCTCAACCGGATATATATTAGCCTCAGGTATTGCTCCCACATCAACATCCACAAAACCTCCGGCTTCCATAATTTTTTCAAAAGCACTTCGATCTACCACCAGGTCTTTAATAATAGGAAAAGACTGGACTCGCCAGGGTTCTACAGTTATTGTATCTTCATCTTTAAAAGCTTTCATATTAAGCTGGCAGGTAGTAATTTCCTGTCCCGGCCCATGTGGTCGCCCGTTGATCATCATAGCACAACTTCCACATATACCTTCCCGGCAATCATGTTCAAATGCTATTGTATCTTTATCTTCATCAATTAACTTCTCATTCAAAGCATCAAGCATCTCCAGAAAAGTCATATCCTGAGATGCATCATCCAGATGATAAGTCTCAAATTCGCCCTGATCTTTCGGGGATTTCTGCCGCCATATTTTCAAGGTAAGTTTCATAGTTAGGCTTTTATGATTATACCGATCTTTGTGATCTGTTTTATGATTATTAATCTGCTATTTATAACTTCTTTGTGTCACTTTAACATGCTCATACTTTAATTCCTCTTTATGCAATTCAGGTTCTTCATTATCACCTTTATACTCCCATGCTGCAACATACTTAAACTCATCATCATTACGAAGAGCTTCTCCATCTTCAGTTTGATATTCACTTCTGAAATGTGCTCCGCAGGATTCTTTCCTGTTTAAAGCATCCCTTAGCATAAGACGGGAAATTTCAAAAGAAGCTGCCAAACGTAAAGCTTTTTCCAATGGTTGATTCATGCTCTGCGTATCGCCGGTCAGTTTCAAATCTTTATAAAATTGTTCCTCAAGTTCTGTAACTTTCTTTAAGCCTTCTTTGAGTCCTTTTTCATTTCTTTCCATGCCCCCGTAATTCCACATTATTTTACCTAATTTTTTATGGAACGCAAGCGGAGAAGTATTGCCATTGATATTCATTAACCAGCTTATCCTTTTCTTTGCCTCTTTTTCAGCTTCATCAAACTCCTGTGAATCTATCGGAAACTCAGATGTTTTAATTTCATCTGCCAGATAATCTCCTATTGTATAGGGCAGAATAAAATAACCATCACCACTTCCCTGCATTAACGAGCTCGCGCCCAGTCGGTTTGCACCGTGATCAGAAAAATTGGCCTCACCAATAGCATAAAGTCCCGGGATAGTTGTCATAAGATTATAATCCACCCATAAACCGCCCATTGTATAATGGCCTGCAGGATATATCTTCATAGGCTGCTCATAGGGGTCTTCCCCTGTAATCTTCTGATAAAGATCAAATAAGCTACCATATTTAGCATAAATTGTCTTTCTTCCTTGTTCCTTAATAGCATCTTTAAAATCCAGATAAACAGCATATCCCGTTTCTCCAACACCAAACCCTGCGTCACATCGTTCCTTAGCTGCACGGGCCCCGATATCACGAGGGACAAGATTACCAAAGGCAGGATATCTACGCTCCAGATAGTAATCACGATCACCTTCAGGTATCTCAGTAGGTTTCCTTTTCTCATCTTTTGATTTGGGAACCCAAACACGACCATCATTTCGTAATGATTCTGACATCAAGGTTAATTTGGATTGGTATTCGTTAAGTTGCGGTATACAGGAAGGATGTATCTGAATAAAGCTTGGATTGGCAAAAAATGCTCCTTTTTTATAGGCTGCATAAGCAGCAGCACCACTTGAGTTAACGGCGAGTGTTGAAAGGAAATAAATTGTTCCATATCCTCCTGTAGCCAAGACCACTGCATGAGCAGAATATCTTTCCATTTCTCCTGTTACCAGATTACGGCAAACAATCCCACGGGCCTTACCATCTTTCAATACAAGTTCCAGCATTTGCCTTCGCTCATACATTTTGACATTACCTTTGGCGATTTGTCGTTTTAAAGCAGAATAAGAGCCCAGCAAAACCTGCTGACCTGTCTGCCCTGATGCATAGAAAGTTCGGGATACCTGAACGCCTCCGAAAGAACGTGTAGCCATAGTGCCGCCATATTCCCGTGCAAAAGGAACACCTTGAGCAGTTAGCTGGTCTATGATATTATTACTTACTTCTGCTGCACGGTAAACATTTGCTTCACGTGCACGGAAATCGCCGCCTTTTATCATATCATAAAAAAGACGGTAATCGGAATCGTTATCATTGCGATAGTTTTTAGTCGCATTGATACCTCCCTGGGCAGCCACGCTGTGTGCTCTTCTGGGAGAATCCTGATAGCAGAATACTTTGACATTATACCCCATTTGTCCAAGGCTCGCAGCAGCAGCAGCCCCTGCAACTCCTGTTCCTACCATTATGATATCCAGCTTTTTTTTATTAGCGGGACTCACCAGCTTTAGGGAATTTTTATGGTTACTCCATTTGTCAGCTAAGGGTCCTTCAGGAATTTTAGAATCTAATACAGCCATATCCAGTACTTTATAAATTACACCATTGATTTAATCATAACAAACAAGGGGATGAAAGCAAATCCACCTGCAAATAGAATGGAAATTACAATCCCGATTATGTTCCAGTTGTGGCGCCATCTCCGGTTACTCCATCCCAGTGTTTGGAATGAAGACCAAACCCCATGATGCAAATGAAGCCCCAGTGCTACAGCCCCGATTACATATATCCCTACTAACCATTTCCATTCTATGAATTTCGTAGTCACCAATGCATAGGCATTTTCAACATCTGATCCTAAGTTGGTGGATTGTTCAAGCAAAGGATCGCCGGTAAACTTCATCTTCCAGAAAAAATTGATCAAATGAATAACCAGGAATGTTAATATTACAGCTCCCAGTATATACATGTTTCGTGAAGTCCATGCACTCCCTTCCGAAGCTTTACGACTTTTATAACGTCCAAATGATGAATAATTGATATCCCGCTTCACTTGATTATTATATGTGATAATTGAAGCAAATATAAAATGCAGTATTAGTCCTATTGCCAATACCGGTTCAATTATCCCTATAACCGGATCAGTAGCCATAAAGTGAGCAGCCCGGTTAAATAATTCTCCGCTGGAATCAAATACGATCATGGAATTTACAGTGAGATGGACAATTAAAAAAAGTATCAGAAAGAGCCCTGTAATACTCATTATAAATTTTTGCCCGATGGAAGTTGTAAAAAAACTACTCATATTACCTGGAATTAAATATTTAACTAAAACATACCCTGCTGCGCGGCCATTTGCATTCTCTCAAATAATTTATCTTTTCACAAATTTATAAAATCTTTCTTAATAAGCAAAAAAATAATAATTTACTGTTTGCCAAATTTCTTATAACAACACAAATATAAAAACTAATTTCATGTGGTTTAAGAAAAAATTACCGCAGTAACAAAAAAGCACCTTTCTTTGATTTAACCTGGTATGGTTTATTCATAGTTGTGTATTTTATCAGATAAAAATAATTGCCCTGTGGAGCCATTTTATTTTTGAACTTTCCATTCCAACCTTTAGTCATGTCCTTTGAATGATAAATTTTCTGTCCCCAGCGATTATAGATCAATATTTCATAATCTAAAATACCATTCCCTTTAGCTAGAAACAGATCATTTAACCCATTACCATCGGGCGTAAATGTATTAGGGACATACAACCTGCTTAGTTCATTCTCGCAAGGTGTTAAAACAATAGTATCCGTATTCATGCATCCGTTATCGGTTACTTCCACCCAATATTCACCCGGAAAAGATGCAATATATTTTTGGCCAGAAAAACCATCCTGCCATGTATATTGATCAAAACCTGAACCAGCATCCAGGGTCAAAGGATCAGAAGAACATACCATTGTATCCTCTCCAAGCCAGACATCAGGCAAAGATAAAATCATAACTTTTTGAGAAACAGTATCACTTTGTCCTCCCAGATATGAGATCAGTTTAACATTAAACATACCGCTATCAGAAAATACATGTGTCGCTGAATAACCGTATGCTGTATTTGAACTTCCTGATGCCGGATCACCAAAGTTCCAATGCACTGAATCCAGATACAAACTGTCTTTTACATAAAATTCTGTTTTGTCACCATAGCATGTTTTAGCATATTGAAAAGGTGAAGTATAAAACCAGGAAGCCATAAAAAGCGGTAAACCAGAATATACATGTTGCCCTCCCAGATATACTCCTTTATAAACACAATCACAGGCATTCCCCTTATTATTCGGCTGATTTATAACTCCCAAGTGATCATTAAAAAATGCCGTCCAGTATATTTTTCCGTCCGGAGCAAGCTGAAGTGCTCCTGTTGTGGCCATAAATAAAGGGCCAACTCCACCGATTTTAGTATAGGAATTGGCAATATCTGTCATATTGCCTGCTGTAAGATCAAACTGTACAACAATGGTGTCCATCGAAACATACAATCGTTTACCAGAAGGCGAGAACTCAATTCCATAAGCATCAGTCCAGCTCCCTGGAATTACCTTTGGATCAAACACTTTTCCTGTAGCCGGATTAAAATCAAATAACTCAATTATCCCATCATGGTAAATTGTCAGTGCCAGTTTGCTTCCATCCGGTGAAAATTTCATATAGCCAATCCCATTTCCTGTATTTGATGAAAAGTGGACACTTCCAACATCAGAAATAACAGCAGAGTTAGCAACTCCGGAAGAAGTTATTTTCCATGCCATAAAACGATTATTGTCAACGCCATGAGCCAAAACCCAAATACCCTGATTATTAATATGCCTTATCGCTGCCAGCTTTTCAGTGACCGGGGTATGAAGCATTATATTCTTTTGCGTGACTGCACCCAGGCCTCCCTGCAAGGTCATATCTACAACAGAATAGCAGAGACCTTTTGATCCAAAAAAGGCATCCGTAGTAAATATATAATATAGATCCGATGACCCAGGAGAAGGTATGATAAGAGCAGAATTTGTTGATGAGTTATGGCCGTTTAAACCATTACCATTACTCATAACTACATGATTCTTATTCCACACTTTGATACCATTTGTATAAAATAACAAGTTCCCGGCAGAATCAGAGATTACTGATGTCCCTTCTTCCATATCCATATTGCTGTTTAATAATACTGCCGGACTTACATTACTGAAATCCAGGCCGCATCGTTCTCCAAAATACCAGTGATCTGTTTGATTCTGACTGGTTGAAACCTGAAGAATACTCATTAGTATTATTAACAGCCCTATTCTCATAACAAAAACAGAAAAATTTTATTTGCAAAAAATACTAAGATAATTCTTAATTTCCAAACTCTTTTGTCAAAATGCTGAACTTTATTTTTTTCTGAATCATCATTTATAGTTTTCAAAAAATCTCTGGTCAAAAACATTTCATTACATTTGTAGCAGAGCAATAAAATATAGAACATATGTTTACAAAAGAAGTTTATACACAACGCAGAGAAATTTTAAGGAAAAAACTAAACAGCGGAATAGTATTAATCCCTGGCAACCCTGATTCCCCCATGAATGCACCAGCCAACACATTTCATTTCCGTCAGGATAGCTCATTCCTTTATTATTTCGGACTTGACTTTCCAAACATGATAGGGATACTAGATATCGACAATCAAAAAGATTATCTTTTTGCCGATGATGTCGACCTGGATGATATTATCTGGATGGGGCCACAAGAATCAATAAAAGAAACGGGGGCTAAAGTTGGAGTTGATGATACGGCTCCGTTTAATAATGCAGCAGAATTTTTGGCAGGAGCTATTGAGAAAGGGCATAAAATTCATTTTCTTCCTCAATATCGAGCAGAAAATATCATTTTACTTGAAAAGTTACTGGGTATTCATCCATCAAAAACTGCAGAATATGTTTCAGAAGCATTAATCAAAGCAGTTGTAGCGCAACGTTCCATCAAAGACCATCATGAAATTGAAGAGCTGGACCGGGCAGCAAACATTGGATATCAGATGCACACAACAGCTATGCGTATGGCAAAACCCGGCGTTTATGAACGTGAAATAGCCGGTAAAATTGAAGGTATTGCTATTTCCTATGGCGGTTTACTTTCATTTCCTGTTATTCTAACCATAAATGGCCAGACTCTCCATAACCATTATCATGGTAACCAAATGAAAGAGGGAGACTTAATGTTAACAGACGCAGGAGCTGAGACTGATACACATTATGCATCTGACTTTACGCGTACTGTGCCTGTTGGAGGCAAGTATACACCTGAACAAAAAGATGTATATGAAATTGTAATGCATGCCAATAATCGGGCTTTCAAAAACATCAAACCCGGAGTTACCTATAAGGATATCCATTTACTGGCTGTAAAGACAATTGCTGAGGGGTTAAAAGGCCTTGGCATTATGAAAGGAAATGTTGAAGATGCTGTACAGCAAGGCGCTCATGCAATGTTCATGCCGCATGGATTAGGGCACATGATGGGGCTTGACGTTCATGACATGGAAGCCTTAGGCGAAGACTTTGTAGGCTATGATGAAGAAATCAAACGTTCTGATATCTTTGGCCTTGCAGGTCTACGATTAGGCAGAAAACTACAGCCCAACTTTGTTATTACCAACGAACCCGGGATATATTTTATCCCTGAACTGATTGATCGTTGGAAAGCAGACAAAAAATTTACAGAATTTATCAATTATGATAAACTGGATGGATACAGAGATTTTGGAGGTATCCGTCTGGAAGATGACATCTTAATCACAAATGATGGTTGCCGTTTATTAGGTGATAAACGACTTCCTATTACACCTGAAGATGTTGAAAATGAAATGAAAAAAGATATTGAGTTTTAAAGTTTTGAAAAGATAATCTTTTAAAAGCCATCCTGATTCGGGTGGCTTTTTTAATGTTTTATTACTTAAAATTGTTAACTTTGCTAACTCAATATTCTCTTAACACGAACGTTAAGAAAGAAATGGAACACTATGGATTATAATGATGGAAGCAATGGTCTTCATGCGCGTGGCTGTTTGAACGTTCCGGAAGCATATAAAAAGGTAGATTTAAAAGAAATACATAGCACATCCAAGCTGGATATATATAACTGGCTGGGAGAAATGCACCTGCCATTTAGTAAAAAGGCTTTCAATATCGTTGAAGTACGTTTTAAAAACAGCCGAAAAGGCTTTTACATAAAGCCCGATGAAATGATGCTGGATATTGGCGAACTTGTAGCTGTAGAAGCCAATCCAGGACACGATATAGGGATGGTAAGTCTTACCGGTGATCTTGTCAAGATACAAATGAAAAAAAGTGGTATCAAAGAAAATTCCGAAGAGATTCAACAGATTTACCGTCGAGCCAGAAGTACTGATATTGATAAATGGAAAAATGCGATAGATAAAGAAAGATCAACTTTAATTAGAGCAAGAACAATAGTTGATCAGCTTCAACTGGGTATGAAGATAAACGATGTGGAATACCAGGGCGATAGTACCAAAGCTATATTCTACTACACTGCGGACGGAAGAGTCGACTTTCGGCAACTGATCAAAGACCTGGCTCGCGAATTCAGCATACGTATTGAAATGAAGCAAATCGGAGCGCGACAGGAATCTGCACGTATCGGAGGCATAGGTTCCTGCGGAAGAGAATTATGCTGTGCTACATGGCTACAGAATTTTAGCTCTGTCTCTACAAATGTAGCCCGGGAGCAACAGCTTTCACTTAACCCTCAGAAACTGGCCGGACAGTGTGGCAAATTAAAATGTTGCCTGAATTATGAGTATGACGTGTATGTTGATGCTTTAAAAAAATTCCCCTCTTCCGAAACTACTATCGATACCGAAAAAGGGATAGCTTTACATCAAAAAACCGACATTTTTAAAGAAGTAATGTGGTTTACTTATCAGAATAATACTTCTGTTATGATACCCGTACTTCTGGAAAATGTAAAAAAAATGATCAGCCTTAACCAAAAAGGAGGGAAACCCTCTTCTTTGGAAGAATTCACTCAGCCAAAAGAAATTAAAGAAAAAGAAGGGTTTACAAATGTTGTAGGGCAAGATGACCTTAAACGTTTCGACAAAAAGCAGGAAAAAAAGAAAGATAACAATAAATACAATTTTAAAAACGGCACTAACAATAACCGCAATAATAATAGCCAAACCCAGAAAAAATATCCTCAAAACAATAAACCCAGAAAAAACAAAAAATGAAACTAAAATTATTGCTGCTTCTTGGTTTTTTAGCCTCTATAACAGGTGGATGTGATAAAGATTATTTTTATGCAAAAAGTGAAACCATTGATAACCAAAATTGGCCAAAAAACGAAATCAAAGGTTTTACTTTTTCTGTTGAAGACACTATAAGCACATATCATTTCATAATAAACATACGGAACACAACGGAGTACGAATTTCAGAACCTGTATCTGTTCATGAATACTATATATCCTGACAAAAGCAGTAGTAGAGATACTCTGGAGTTAATTCTGGCGGCACCTTCAGGTAAATGGCTTGGAAAAGGAAAAGGATTTTTCAGAGATAATCTTTTTATGTTTAAACACAATGTATCATTGCCTCAAAAAGGAAACTACCGTATTGAATTTCTTCAGGCTATGAGAAAAGATACACTTACAGGTATTGATGAAATTGGATTACGCATTCAAAAAAACCAAAATCGATCATAAACCAAAATCATGGCAAGAAAATCAAAAAATCAGAAAAAGCAAGGAAAATCCACTTTCAAACGCCTTATTCGTAGCTTATGGCTACTTTTCTTTGCTGGCATTGTTGTCATTTTTCTGATCTTTTTTATGATCTCCAAAGGATGGCTTGGTTTTATGCCTTCTTTTGAAGAACTGGAAAATCCCAAAAGCAATTTGGCTTCGGAAGTTTATAGTACAGATGGTAAAGTTTTAGGAAAGTATTATTATGAAAATCGTTCCAGAATTAAATATAAAGATTTACCGGAAAATATTATTCATGCATTAATAGCAACAGAAGATATCCGTTTTTATAAACATTCAGGCATTGATTTAAAAGGAACCTTAGCAGGTGTTCTTTCAACAATCCGGGGAAAACAGCGTGGAGCAAGCACTATTACACAGCAACTTGCCAAAAACCTGTTTCCACGTGACCGGGATTTATCCACATTCGAAATTATCATGACCAAGCTTAAGGAATGGGTTGTAGCTGTCAGACTTGAACGTAATTACAGCAAAAAGGAAATTATAGCAATGTACTTAAATACCGTTCCATTTGGTGCGAATTCATTCGGATTAAAATCAGCAGCAAAAACCTATTTTGATAAATCCCCCCAAGAGCTAACTCAGGAAGAATCGGCAATGTTGGTAGGTATGTTGAGAGCCCCAACATTTTACAGCCCGGTACGAAATCCTGAACGAGCCAGGCATCGTCGAGAAGTAGTTTTGCACCAGATGGAAAAATACGACTTCATTGAAGAGCAAACATATGATTCATTACGACAGCTACCGCTGGATATGTTAAAATATAAAGTAACTGATCATAACAAAGGACTTGCCACTTATTTCAGAGAACAATTACGCCTTCAATTACATGATTGGTGTAAAAAGCATAAAAAACCCAACGGAAAACCGTATGATCTATACAAAGATGGTCTTAAGATATTTACAACCATCGATTCAGAAATCCAGAAAAAGGCTGAAGAAGCTGTAATCAAACATATAAGCGAAAACTTACAACCCAAGTTCTTTGAATTACAGGAAAATCGAAAGCATGCTCCTTTTGTTGGTATTAGCTCCGCCAAAATCGAAAAGATCATGGAACGTGCGATGAAACGTTCCGACCGCTATTTCTACCTGAACCAAAGTGGAATTTCCCAGGACAGCATCAGAAAGATATTCAACACACCAGTTGATATGAAGGTTTTTAGTTACCGTGGAGAGATCGATACAGTAATGTCACCAATGGATTCCATCAGGTATTACAAACATTTTTTGCAGGCAGGCCTAATGTCTGTTGAACCTCAAACAGGTTATGTGAAAGCCTATGTCGGAGGAATTAATTATCAGCATTTTAAATTTGACCATGTATTGCAAAGCAGAAGACAGGTAGGCTCCACATTCAAACCTTTTGTTTATGCCGTTGCATTTCAGGAGCTTGGTTATCACCCATGCACACAAGTTCCCAATGTTCCGGTTACTTTTGAAATGCCAAACGGAAATAAATGGACACCAAAAAATGCAGGAGATAATAAAGAAGGGGAAATGGTTACTCTGAAATATGCCCTGGCAAACTCAATTAACACAATTTCCGCATACCTCATGAAAAGGATGTCACCAGAAAGAGTTATTAATCTGACCAGAAAAATGGGCATCAAATCACCCATTGATCCTGTTCCTGCTATTGCTTTAGGAACACCTGACCTGTCTGTCTATGAAATGGTTGGTGCACTTTCAACATTTGTTAATAAAGGCGTGTATATTAAACCCATGTTTATTACACGCATTGAAGATAAAAATGGCAATGTGATTGAATCTTTTATTCCAAAGCAAAATGAAGCCATGGACAAAGAATCAGCCTACCTGATGATTGAATTATTAAAAGGGGTGGTTGACCACGGAACCGGACGTCGTTTAAGATTTACTTACAATTTCCGTCATCCGATTGCAGGCAAAACCGGAACCACAGACAATAATTCTGATGGATGGTTTATGGGATTGACCCCTGACCTTGTAACCGGTGTCTGGGTAGGTGGTGAAGACCGAAGTGTCCATTTCAGAAGAACTTATTACGGACAGGGTGCTAATACCAGCCTACCCATCTGGGCAATATTCATGAAAGCTCTTTATGATAGTCCAACTGTCAACATCTCAAAAGGTGATTTTGAAAAACCCAAAGGAATGAATATTGAATTTGATTGTGAAAAGTACAACAAAAAACATAACAACAATCAGCAAATATCTAATCCCGTTAGCTTCTGATTATTCAGAATCAATTCAAATAATTGAATTTAGAATCCCCGTGATTTCTTTTCACACAATTTTATTTTAGCTTTGTGAAATCTTTCACAGAGAATTATTGCGCAATAAAAAATATTGTTTACTTTAATAGTTATAATATATGTATAAGATAGTTGAACATCCAATATTAGAAGTTCCTGAAGCAAAAAAAATATATTTTAAGTTCAACGGAAAAACAATCACCGGAGAAAAAGGATATACGGTAGCAGCAGCTTTGCATCAGGCCGGATATCCGGTACATAGTCACAGCCTGCAAAACAGGAACCGTAGCCTGGAATGTGGAATTGGCAAATGTGGAGCCTGCGAAATGCTGGTAGACGGGGAAGTGAAACGAATATGTATAACAAAAGTAGACGATGTTACAGAAGTTTCAGAAATCGCAGAAGATTACAAACCGCAAGCAAAGGATATAAACCGTAATATACCTTATAATATATATAAAACAAAAGTGGCCATAATAGGAGCCGGCCCTGCCGGGTTAGCTGCTCGTGAAGAACTCAACAAGCATAACATTGATAATATTGTCATAGATAACAATGAACAGATAGGTGGTCAGTTTATTATGCAAACTCACCAGTTTTTCTTTTTTGAAAAAGAAAGAAAATTTGGTGGCATGCGTGGTTTTGATATTGCTAAAACACTGGCAGGTGATTCTCATGAGGGTATTTTTTTAAATTCTACTGTTTGGGATATTTTAGAAGGGAAAAGGCTTGCAGTGAAAAATCTGACAACTGATAAGATTTATTATATAGAATCGGATCATTTGATCATAGCCACAGGAGCCATTCCATTTATGCCAGCTTTTGAAAATGATGATATCCCCGGGGTATATACAGCTGCAGTTGTCCAAAAAATGATGAATAACGAATTTACATTATTAGGCAAAAACGTTTTGACTGTAGGAGCAGGAAATATCGGCTACTTAACGTCTTATCAACTTATGCAAGCGGGGGCTACTGTAAAAGCCATAGTTGAAGCCATGCCCCGTGAAGGAGGTTTTCCGGTACAAGCAAACCGGGTACGAAGACTCGGTATTCCGGTTATGCTAAATCACATGCTTATAAAAGCAATCCCCAATGAAAATTATGATGGTATCATTGGTGCTGTTATTGCTGAATCTGAAAACTTCAGGATTATTCCGGGAACGGAAAAAGAAATAGGTGGCATAGATGCCATTAACATTTGTACCGGACTCGTTCCTGATGATCAGTTATTAACAAAAGGAAAGGAAATATTCGGACGGAATGTTCATGGTGCAGGCGACTCCATTCGCATCGGCGAAGGGACAAGCGCAGTTTTAAGAGGCAAACAAGTTGCTTTTGAAATTATGGAAGAAATGCAAAAACGATACGATTATCATGAATATCTGAAAGTTTCCAAGGAATATCTTGATTCACAACAGGAACCGGAAAAAGTCCTTGATAAACCACTCTTTCCAACTAAAGAACGGATGAACTCCAACCCATTTGTACTGATTGATTGTCTCCATGGTTTTGCGTGCAATCCCTGTGCTTTTGCCTGTCCCTATGGCGCAATCACTAAAACTTCAACTAGTACAGCTCCTTCTATTGACTTTGCAAAATGTATAGGGTGCATGAAGTGCATCTATCAATGTCCCGGCCTGGCTATTTTTGGATACGATATTCGCAAAGACAAACTATTTCTTCCTATTGAATATTTTGAAGAAGAAGGCCAGGAAGTTTTTCTTGTTGATAACAACGGAGATATTCTTGGAGAAGGAATTATAGAGAAGATACTGACAAAACCCAATAAAACCAATGTCGCAAGGGTAAAGTCCGGCAATCTCCATGGCAAATCATTAATGAACGTGCGTGGATTTGTTGCGAAAAAAAAATACCCTTCACCACTTGATATCAAGCAAACAGAAAAGAAAACAGAAACACCTCAGTATATTTGTCATTGTGATGATGTTACATTGGATGAGATTATAAACACTATCGGAGATCGCAGGTTTATTTCTGTTGACGAAATAAAACATACTACACGACTAGGAATGGGAGCTTGTAGGGGCAAAAGATGTATCAAACGTTTAAAAACAGCAATCGGAACATCAGGAATAAGCATTGTCGGAGAAGCTACTCCCCGGGGGCCGATGTCCAATCAGATAAGTATGGGTGAACTCTATCCGAAAAATGTTCACGAAAAGATACATCCCCCATATTCAAAAAAACCCGCCCGGAAAGTAAAAGTAAGCGCACTTGTTGCCGGAGGAGGAATCGGAGGAAGCGCACTTTTTCGCTACCTTGCCGAGGCCGGCATAGAGCCTGTTATGATCAATTATGGCCATGGTTCATCATGGAGAAATATCGCCGGGGGAAGGCCAAATTTCAGTTTACCGGAACTTAGTGATATTGCCAATCATAACCTGGAAATATTTAAAGAATTACAGAACATCAGTAACATTGACTACAGACCGATAAGGTATGTTACAATGGCGCATGATGAAGCTACTTACAAAGCCCTCGAACAGTCAATACAATGGTCTGATGCAAAAATGATAGAGCCCGGGGACTTCAGGAATTACATTTCACCATATATGAGTCCTCAACTAGACAAATATAAGGCAGCGCTTGTAACAGAAAAATGCTGGCAATCCACACCCGGTAAGGTTCTGGATTTAATCCGTAAAATCGGGATAGAAAATGGTGGCTCGGTTAAAGAGGATAGCAGACTCCTGGATGTGCAAAAACAAGGTAAAGAATACATTGCATTAATCAAAGATCATAACGGTGATTACATAGAATATCAAACAGAGCATTTTATTAATGCACTTGGGCCAGCCGGACATAAATTCACGAAAAGCCTGGGTTTTGAAACAGGATTGTTCTCTGTCAAACATCAAGCTTTTATTACCAGAAGATTACCCTGGATGGGGGTAAATAACAATCCATTACCTATGATTATTGACCGGCGGCAATATAAAGGATTTGTTGCTGTTTACGGACAACAACTGGCTGATACAGGACAGATTATCGGATGTGCTTCTCCACAGGTAGAACCTAATGAGACCGGGGGAAACCTGAAAATAAATTCTTTGGATTTTTTGAATATTGTTTCAGAAATTTTTATTGACTGGCTGCCGGAGCTTTCTTCTGTGGGATTCCAGGCAATTTGGTCAGGTTATTATGTTGAGCCTCGAATGATCATTGATCCTGATCAAGGTCTTTTCCTCGGATTACGAGGGCAGGGATACATGCTTGGTCAATATTTAGCAAAACTCTATGTTGATAAACTTACAGGCAGGGAATATCCTGAATATTTTAACCGGTTAACCATCAATGGTGACGGACTTTTGGAGAAAGCATTTAAATAATGAGGACTCTTTAAACGAGCGCTATACAGCCAGCGGACTTTATATGCAAACTCTAATTAATCTGAAACATTTCGTTAAAGAATTTTTGTTATTTTTTTTTGCTTAATTGTGAAATCCAAAACAAGCATAAACAGAAAGAAATATCAACTCATCAGAGAATAATTATTTAGATTCTTTAAAATATTTTCTGAGGGTTTAAGCTATAGGTGATTGTTTGAATTATATTTGCAACAATTTATGACAAACAACAACGAGAATATTTATTATACCTTACCTGCGGTTATAAGAGAAACCGCTCGAAACAAGGGTAACAACAAAGCACTTTCAAGCCTGGAAACAGGTTCAACGCTTACCTATACTGATGCCATCAATTATATTGATGCGCTCATTTATTTCCTGGAGCAACATGATATTGGACAGGGAGACAAGATAGCCATACTAAGTAATAATATGCCAAACTGGGGTTTAGCTTATTTTGCTATAACCTCAATGGGTGCTGTTGTAGTCCCGCTGTTACCAGAATTTTCATCAAAAGAAATTGAAAATACGCTGCAGCATTCGGAATCAAAAGCTGTTTTTGTTAGTTCAAATTTGCGCAGGCATTTTAACAACATTCACACACCGCATCTGAATTATCAATTTGCTATTGAAGATTTTTCTGA
The DNA here is from genome assembly GCA_021740245.1 of Bacteroidales bacterium. GTDB lineage: Bacteria > Bacteroidota > Bacteroidia > Bacteroidales > PWNQ01 > PWNQ01. The sequence continues at coordinate 15,460 of JAIPAE010000006.1, forward strand.
AATAAATAATAATCAAAAGGTTAACTTTAATCTTTCTGCCAAACCCAAGAAGAGTTATTTGGTAGAAGAAGAAGATTTAGCAGCAATCATATATACTTCAGGCACAACAGGGTCCTCAAAAGGAGTAATGTTAACACATAAAAACATAGTTTTCAATGCCAGGCAATCAGGGTATGTTCAGTCAATTAATGAAAACGACAGGTTCCTTTCCATCCTTCCGTTATCGCATACATATGAAAACACAATAGGTTTTATATTGCCTGTAATTCATGGTGCCCATATTTACTATATATCGAAACCGCCAACTCCTTCCATACTTTTACCGGCATTAAAGAAAGTTAAGCCAACAATTATATTGACCGTTCCTTTAATAATTGAAAAAATATATAACTCAAAAATAAAGCCGACATTCACAAAAAACAGGGCTACCAAATACTTATATGCTGTCCGCCCCATAAGGCAGGCAATAAATATATTAATCGGAAAACGTTTAAAAAGGACATTTGGCGGAGAACTTCGCTTTTTCGGAATCGGCGGAGCAAAACTTGATAGTATAGTGGAGAAATTTTTACTGGAAGCTAAATTTCCCTATGCCATTGGATATGGCTTAACAGAAACATCCCCATTAGCTGCTGGAGTAAATCCTCAAACCACACGTTGGCAATCTACTGGCCCGTCTATCCGGGATGGACAATTAAAAATTCATGACCCTGACCCTAAAACAGGTGAAGGGGAGATATGGATCAAAGGGCCCCATGTTATGAAAGGTTATTATAAAAATCCGGAGAAAACAAATGAGGTAATTACATCCGATGGTTGGTTTAAATCCGGTGATCTTGGTAAATTCAGTAAAGATGGCTACCTTTATATAAAAGGCAGGCTCAAGAACATTATCATTGGTTCCAGCGGAGAGAACATTTATCCAGAAGAAATAGAATCTATTATAAATAATTTTAACCATGTGTTGGAATCTATAGTAGTTGAACAAAAAGGGAAGCTGATAGCCAAAGTACATTTTAACCAGCAGGAACTGGAGGAGAAATACACCGATTTTAAAGAAGAAGTAGCTGATTATATCGAACATAAAAAAATTGAATTGCGGAATGAACTGTTAAATTACGTAAACAACCGGGTTAACCGTTTTTCCAAATTACAGATGATCCAAGTATACAGTGAACCATTTCAAAAAACTGCCACATATAAAATTAAAAGATTTTTGTATACCCATTAGACGGTTTACCCAAAATAACTCCATATACTGATTTGGCTTATAAAATTGGGCACACCCATTTTCGCAACTATTCCTAACATCGCTAAAAAGTTTCATTACAATTTGTTGAAAACTTGTGATTGAAATTATATTTATTTACTTTTGCACGCTCAAATCATCAGGAGGATTTATGAAAGGCTATTGGAAACAATTTATGATTCCTTTCAAAGGCTTAAAAGAAGGGAAACATGAATTTCGTTTCAAGATTGATGAAATGTTCTTTGAAGCACTTGATTATTCCACACTTGAAAATGGCAATGTACAAGTGTTATTGGAAATGGATAAAAAAACCAATATGTTGGTTTTTAATTTCAACATTGGGGGAACAATCAGGCTTAAGTGCGATCGATGTCTGGAAGAATACGACCAGCCAGTCGAAGGTCAATACATGCTCATAGTCAAATTTTCAGAACGGGAAAACAATGATCTTTCTGAAGATATTGTGATTTTGCCTGATGATGCTCATGAGTTTGACGTAGGACATTATATTTATGAATATATTTCACTATTGTTACCTATTAAGCATGTACATGAGCATGAAAGCGATTGTAATCAGGACATGATTACAAAATTAAATATTGAAAGTAATGAAAACCTCTCCTCGGAAAAAATAGATGAACGCTGGAAAGCACTTGAGGAGATTAGAAATAAAATGAATAACAATTAAATTAAACTGTCATGGCACATCCGAAGCGAAAAACATCGAAGACAAGAAGGGATAAGAGAAGAACCCATTACAAGGCAACCAAACCAACCTTTATGACATGCTCAAATTGTAGTTCTCCGGTTCTCTTTCACCGTGTCTGTAGTGAATGTGGACATTACAAAGGTGTGAAGGTGATCGAAACAGAAGAAGATATAATTTAGTATTTAAAGTTGAATTTCATATGAGATTCGGTATCGATGCAATGGGAGGTGATAATGCGCCATGGGCAGTAATAGAAGGTGCTATAGAAGCTCAGAAAACGTTACAGACTGAAGATACTATCGTATTAATCGGGGATGAAGAGCAAATATCAAACCTGCTCAATCAAAACAATCACTCAGGAAAAGGTATAGAAGTTGTACATGCATCCCAGATAATTGAAATGAACGACCAGCCTACCCGTGCTTTCTCATCAAAAAAAGATTCCAGTATTAATACAGGTTTCCGCATGCTTAAAGAAGGCCTGCTGGACAGTTTTGCTAGTGCCGGTAATACTGGAGCTATGCTGGTCGGGTCTTTTTATGAAATCGGAGTAATTCAGGGAATACTAAGGCCAACAACTACAGCGCTTGTCCCGAAAAAAAACGGTAAAAATTCCATACTGCTTGACGTCGGAACAAATCCAGATGTCAAACCTGATGTGCTTAATCAATTTGCCGTTTTAGGAGCATTATATGCTGAATTCTTTATAGGTATTAAAGAACCAAAAGTCGGATTACTAAATATCGGTGCTGAAGAGAAAAAAGGTAATATCCTGGTTCAGTCAACCTTTCCCTTATTAAAGGATAATAAAGGGATTAACTTTATTGGGAACATCGAAGGACGGGATATTTTTGGAGATAAAGCAGATGTGATTGTTTGTGATGGTTTTACAGGTAATATTGTTTTAAAACAACTGGAAGCATTCCATGAAATTATGGCCAGAAATTATGCTGATGATCCTTTCACAAAACGTATGGATTTTGAAAATTTCGGTGCTACACCGGTAATCGGCATTAACAAACCTGTACTTATAGCACATGGGGTTTCAGGTGCAAAGGCATTTAAAAACATGATTATCAACTCTAAAAAATTGATAAATGCCAATTTAAAAGAAAAAATTCGGCAAAAATTAGCGAAAAGTGTCGTTCTGTAATTTTTTATAATTTTACGCCATTTCAAATGGAGGATAATAAATGACAAAGATTAGGGCAGCTATCACAGGGGTAGGAGGTTACCTTCCTGATTATGTGCTCACAAACTATGATTTAAGTCAACTGGTGGATACTTCAGATGAATGGATAATGACCCGAATCGGTATCAAAACACGCCATATAGAAAAAACCAAAGGCAAAGGAACATCAGATATCGCCGTTCCTGCAATAAAAGAATTACTGGAAAAAACAAATACAACACCGGAAGAGATTGATTTTTTATTATGCGCAACAGTGACCCCGGATCATCAATTTCCGGCAACAGCCAATATCATAAGTGATAAGATGGGCATAAAAAATGCATTCTCTTATGATCTGAATGCCGGATGCTCCGGATTTTTATATGCTTTGGAAACAGCAAACCGTTTTATAGAATCCGGTCAATATAAAAAAGTTATTGTAGTAGGAGCTGAAAAGATGTCCTCGATTGTAGATTATACAGACCGTAGCACATGTCCAATTTTTGGAGATGGTGCCGGGGCTGTATTGCTCGAACCGGTAGAAGAAGAATTAGGAATCATTGACAGTATGTTACAAAGCGATGGCGCCGGGCGTATACATTTGCATCAGAAAGCAGGTGGTTCCGTTATGCCGGCCTCAGAAGAATCTGTTAAAAACAGGCTTCATTTTATTTACCAGGAAGGACAACCTGTATTTAAAGCTGCTGTTGCTAATATGGCTGATACTTCCGTAAAAATGATGGAAAAACATAATATCGCTTCAGACGAATTGGACTGGCTTGTGCCTCACCAGGCAAATATGCGGATAATCGAAGCCACAGCCCGACGAATGGGCATCAAAAGAGAACAGGTCATGATTAATATCCAACGATATGGTAATACTACTGCTGCAACATTACCGCTATGCCTCTGGGACTATGAAAAACAACTTAAAAAGGGTGATAAGCTTATTCTATCAACATTTGGAGCCGGTTTTACATGGGGCTCTATCTATTTGAAGTGGGCTTATGACGGTGCTTAATAAAAAAAATCTTAGTGTAGGGCATGCATATATTGTATGCCCTTTTTCTTTATAAATAATTCCTTTTCTGTGAATTTTTTTAGTTAGCATCTAAATAATCAATGAAAAGAGCTAAGCTAAGATGACAAACAATTTTCTTTTCTGAATTTTATTCTCTATTTTTGATCGAAATTTTTATTCTTAAGACAAAGAGAGCTTATGTCAAATAAATTAAACCCCAAATCGAACTTCTTAAAATCAAAAGAGAAGATCGGTTATGTAAACCGAAAAGATGCCATACAAAAAGATTATGATCGTATTGGATTTATGTCGGGATTAGAAGTTCATCAACAACTATTAACTAAAAGCAAATTGTTTTGCCGTTGTCCTGCAGGAATATATCATGATAATGACAACTTTGATGCAGAATTAATCCGTCACATGCGCCCAACATTGAGCGAGTTAGGAGAGTATGACGGTACTGCTCTTATGGAATTTAAGACCCGGAAAGAGATCGTCTACAGGATCAATAATGAGAATGCCTGTACCTATGAAGTAGATGATACACCTCCATTTCCGATTGATAAAGAAGCTTTGGATATTTCAATTCAGATATCGTTGCTTTCCAAACTGAATATTGTTGGTGAAGTGCATGTAACCCGCAAACAATATCTGGATGGTAGTATTCCAACCGGATTTCAAAGAACAGCAATTATTGGTGTAGAAGGAGGAATTCCTTTAAAAAACAAGAATGTACGTTTAATTCAATTAAGCCTTGAAGAAGATTCCTGTCGTGAAATTTCCGATATAGGACATACACGGGTTTTTAAAACAGACCGGCTTGGAATGCCACTGATCGAAACAGTAACGTACCCGGATATGGTCAATCCTGATGAAGTGAAAGAAGCATGTGACTATATTCGTTTTCTTAATCGTAGTACCGGAAGAGTCCGAACCGGCATAGGAGCCGGACGGCAGGATGTAAACGTAAGTTGCAAAGGTGGATCACGTGTGGAAATTAAAGGTGTTGCACATACAAAATGGATACCAGAACTGACACACATTGAAGCATACCGCCAGTATGCTTTATTGCACATTCGGGAAGAACTGAAAGAGCGAATATCAGACCCGGATAATTACACTATTCAACATAAAGAACTGGATTTCTACTCCTTTGAATTTGATCAGATTTCAGCAATAAAAAACGCAAAACTCAACAATCAAAGAATTATTGCTGTCAATTTACCAGGTTTTAAGGGATTATTATCTCATTTTACCCAACCCACACAATGCTTTGCAGATGAATTTTCAGGTCGTTTAAAAGTCGTTGCTTGTTTAGAACACCCCAATATGACTCACAGTGAGGCACTGGAACCGGAAATAAGGGATGAAGACTGGGAAAAGATAAAAAAACAACTTGAAGCAGAAGAACAGGATGCTCAGATCGTTTTCTGGGCTCCGGACGATGATGTAAAAACTGCACTGGAAACTATTGAAGAACGCTGTCAAATGGCTTTTGATGGTGTACCTGAAGAAACCCGGAAATCATTCATAAATGGATCAACAATATTTGAACGTGTCCTTCCCGGTGCAGATAGAATGTATCCGGATACTGATACCGCTCCAATTCCTCTGGAAGACAAGTACATTGAAATTTTACGGAAAAATTTGCCACTGGAAGTTATTGAGCGATATCAACAACTTAAAAAATGGAATGTACCGGAAGATACTTATCAATATATCTTTTCAAAAAATTTGTACCCTGTAATTGTTGAACTCGTTGAAAAGTCCGGATTAAAACCTTCCTTTGCCGGAACGCTTATCGGACACCAGCTAAAATTTGTTGAAGGACACTACGAAAAAGGAGAACAGTTTGACTATTTTAAACTGGTGGATTTGTTTCAGTTTTTATCCAAAGAAAAACTATCATATAACTTAGCCAAACAGATGCTACCCGTACTATATGAACATCCTAAAATGGATTTTGACTCTATCCTTACCAGTTTAGATTTCAAACGAATTCCACAAAAAGATATCATCGCCAGGATACCTTTTCTTAGTGAAAAGTTTGAAGAAATCAAGCAAAAAGAAGGAACAGAATACAAGGTCCATTGGATAATGGGAGAATTAAGAAAACAAGCAACAGGTAATATGAAATATACTGACTTGCAGAAAGAGATCAAAAAACAAATCGCCACCAGTTAAGAATTCAGAAAACAAAAAATCATGACTAACGATATTTTTCAGGGATATAAAGGACGAGCACTGGAAGTTTTAAAAAATTACAACGTTCGGGTATGGGGCAAGGCCAAAGTAGAAACAACCCGTGGAAATTTTGAGGGCACGGTTTTACCACGATCCGAGAATGATGATGACAAACATATTGTCATGAAAATCGCCACAGGCTATAACATTGGTATTGATACAGATACAATAAACAATATGACAGAGGAAGGTTATAAAAAAGCCAATTATGCCATCCCTGAGAAAGAATTTCCCTACAGCGATAAAAACCCAAATGTTAAGCTATTTGGCACAGGAGGAACAATAGCATCCAGATTGGATTACAGGACAGGCGCCGTAATTCCAGCTTTTTCGCCCGGAGAATTATATGGTGCAGTTCCGGAACTTGCAGATATTTGTAATATTGATACGGAGAAAGTTTTTGCTGTTTTCAGTGAGAATATGGGGCCCAAACAATATATTGCTTTAGCCAAAGCCATAGGAAAAGAGATAGAAAACGGTATTGATGGAATCATGATCGGCCATGGAACAGATACACTTCACCATACCGGAGCTGCCCTTACGTTCATGGTTCAGAATTCGCCGGTTCCTATAGTCTTAGTAGGTTCACAGCGCTCTTCCGATCGTCCCAGCTCAGATGCTGCGCTTAACCTGATGCATGCAGCCAGAACTGCCGGGCATGGAGACATTGCTGAAACTCTTGTCTGTATGTTCGGCCCCACGTCCGATGAGTATGGATTGCTTCATAAAGGGACACGTGTGAGAAAAATGCACTCTTCCTACAGGTCCACTTTCCGAACTATTGGCGACATTCCGGTTGCTACGGTAATAAAAGATGCTGTTCATCCTATCCATAAACGATATAACCCAAGAAGAAAAGACCGAAATGTAATCATCAAACCCTATTTTGATGACCGCGTAACTATGCTTTATTATTATCCGGGAATGAAACCTGATACTATAGATTCATTGGTTGATAATGGTTATAAGGGTATTGTTTTTGTAGGTACAGGACTTGGCCATGTGAATAAAGAACTCTATCCGGCTATTGAGCGAGCTCAGGCTAAAGGTGTTCATATGTACATGACATTGCAAACCCTCTGGGGATATGTTCATATGTTCGTCTATGACACCGGGCGCGACATGATGGCTAAGGGAATTATCCCAGCCGGAAATATGCTGCCGGAAGTAGCCTTTATTAAACTCGGCTGGGCTCTTGGCCAAACACAAGACCCGGAAGAAGTTAAAAAATTAATGCTTACTCCAATTAATGATGAAATAACCGAACGTGAACCTTATAACGGTTACCTGATATATCAGGGAGGAATTCCTGAAGTTGAGGAATTCATTAAAAAAGTGCATAAATAATTCTGATATGCACCTGATCTTATTTTTTCTGAATTGAGTGTTTTTCAGTATTTAAAATTCACTATTTTGATAAATAGTTATTCAATATGAACCAGTGATTTTAATTATTTTTGTTCTTTACAAACAACTACGACCATGAAACGCTTAAATATCATTTTAGGTTTTATCATTTTTATTTACGGAACAGCATTTTCTCAGGCTGATTCTGTACACATGAATTCATCATCCGAAGATTATTTTAAAACTCAGATGGATAGTATGGATAACATGTGGGCCATACAGCAATTGGAAGCTCAAATTAAACAAAAAGCTGAATTCAAAAATGAAGAAGCAGGCAGAGTTAAAGCAACATTAGAATTTTTAGAAAAAGATATCCCCCTTACTTACAGCTCCTTGATGTGGGATTTTGTCCGATTCTATGTTTCACAACAACACTCACAAACAGAACGGCTATTAGGTTTATCCGAAAAATTATTGTCTGAAATTGACAGCATATTCATTTCTAAAGGCATCCCGGCAGAATTAAAATATCTGGCTCTTGTACAATCAGCAATGAATCCCCATTTTGTATCAGAAAAGGGAGCTTCAGGTCCGTGGCAATTCATGTATTCCACCGGAAGCTTATATGAACTGGAAATAGATTCTTACATTGATCAACGCAGAGATTACATAAAATCCACAATTGCTGCAGCAGAAATGCTTAAAGACCTGAATAAAATTTACAACAACTGGCAGTTGGCAGTTATAGCTTATAATTGCGGGCCAAGCAATTTGAACCGGGCTATTCGAAGAGCTAAAACCCACAAAAACATTAATGAAATTTACAAACATCTGCCCACACCTGAAAGGGACTTTTATGCTGCTTTTGTTGCTATGGTTTTCATTACAGAAAATGCTGAGCACTTAGAGCTCAGACCAGCTCCTGTTAAATGGCCTGTGCAAACCGATACAGTAATTATTGACCAAAAACTTCATCTGGGACAAGTAGCCGCAGTTTTGGGTTTAAACATTCGACTATTACATGACCTGAATCCGGTTTACAGACGTTCAGTTATTCCTGCTTCTTACCAAAAATTCACACTAAAACTTCCCAGGGGCAAAAAATCAGCTTTTAAAGAAATGAAAGACAGTATCTATAACCACCGGGATACATTCTTTTTTCAACTTAAACCGGAACCGGAGCTCAATTCCGGGAAAAAATATGCCAGTTACAAACCGCGTTCCCCTTCCGAAAATCATACATCCATTTATTACACGATAAAATCTGGTGATAACCTGGGGTATATTTCCGAATGGTTTGATGTTAGCATCCGTGACTTAAGATACTGGAATAATATCCGGGGCAATATGATACGATCCGGACAACGCCTTTTGATCTATGTGCCAAAAGACAATGCAGACTATTACCGGCAATATGACACCTTAAGCTTTGCAGAAAAAGAAAAACGGGAAGGTAAAAAAGTCGAAACTCCTGACAAAAAGCCAGCTAAACCCCTGAAGGAAGGAGAATATACCATTTATGTCGTAAAAAGCGGCGATTCAGCCTGGTCTATTGCAAAAAAATATCCCGGTATATCCGATCAGGATATTCTTCGCTGGAATAATATCCGTGCCAGTGACCTTCGACGCGGACAAAAACTAAAAATCAAAAAGCAGTAAATATGAGAAAACCATTGCATACGCTTGGGTTTCTTATTGCTGTTATTATCATTTTGGGAATAATTAGTTTAATAATCCCTGAAAGTGGCTGGAAAATTAATGATAAAATATCGATCAATTTTCCCACTTTTGAAAATATCCTTAATCCTGAAGATGTTGAATATGCTGATATCAGTAAGATTATCGAAAAGCACTCTGACACAGCTTCCATGATTAAACCAGACACCAGCAGTGGAAAACGTGATACTGTCAGAGCAAATGCAGATTCACTAAGAAAACATATACACAAAATTGAAATGACAAGTGAAGGCCGCGATAAATTAGCCTCTTTGTTTGAAAAACTGAAGACTGTTTCTTCCGGAAATCCGGTTAGGATATGGCATTATGGTGACTCCCAAATAGAAAGTGACCGTATTTCCGGCTTTATCCGGGAGAACCTTCAACGTTCGTTTGGAGGATATGGCACTGGTCTTCTCTCATTAACTCCAGTCACTCAAAAACTCTCCTGGCGAGTCCAGCCTCAGGGAAACTGGGAACGATATACTTTGTTCGGCAAGGTGGATTCTACGATACCACACAAACAATTTGGGCCGATGTTATGCATTTCCCGTTTCTCACCCTTCTGGAATGACAGCCTGCCCAATGATTCTGTTATTTATAAAGCTTCTGTATCCCTTAAAAACTCTTTTATGGGATATAAGCATACACATAGTTTTAGTCATGCTAAACTTTTTTATGGAAATATTCATAAGCCTGTAAAAATTACTATAAAAAATGAAGACGGTAAAATATTACACGTAGATTCACTAATGATAAGTGATAAAAAAATCAATACTTATAAACTCCCTGTGAAATCGGGTATCAGCGAGTTTTCAATGCATTTTGAAGGTTATGACAGCCCGGATTTTTACGGAATATCACTTGAAAGCAGTAAAGGAGTTCTGGTTGATAATATTCCTCTGCGCGGTAGCTCTGGTTTAATATTTTCACGTATAGACTATGGCTTTTATTTGAATCTATTAACCCATTTTGATGTGGATATGATTATTATGCAATTTGGGATAAATGTTGTATCAGAAGAGAAAGAAAATTTTAAATATTATGAACGCTGGATATATCGTCAATTGCAAACTATAAAGAAAATGCGCCCTGATATACCGGTTCTGGTCATTGGACCTTCGGACATGGCAACTAAGAAAGGGACAAAATATGTAACCTATGAAAGTGTTCCAAAAATACGATCAGCATTAAAAAATGCTACACTTCGATCCGGATATTGTTTTTGGGACCTTTATGAAGCAATGGGCGGAAAAAATTCCATGCCCAGTTGGGTATTTGCAAAGCCTCCACTGGCAGGTAAAGATTTTACCCACTTTAATCAGATGGGAGCTCAAATAATAAGTAATATGATATATAATGCCTTGATGTTTGAATATCAGAATTATCTGAATAAAATTGCTGCTAATAGTGAAGAAGAATAAATGGATATGGATATCAATTTTCATTTTGATCCCCTGGATATCAAAGGGACAGTTATATGATATTTCCTGTGACGAATATACATTTATTAATCCTGATACTAACAATCTTGAAATAAATGAAAGCCCATCCATGAGTCACTTTTTTTCTAAGCTTGACTCACTGGTTTTATTTGGAGATCGAAAGTTGAATATTTTTCATATCGGTGATTCCCACATTCAAGCAGATTTCTTTTCACATCGATTGCGTGATAATTTCCAAAATATAGCCCGTGGCCAAAACGGCGGACGTGGTTTTATTTTTCCTTACCAAATGGCTGAAACGAATAATCCGTTAAATTACAATGTATCCTGGACAGGAAAATGGGACAATTGTAAAATTGTTGACCGTAACACAAAATGCTCAACCGGGTTAGGTGGCATAAGCATTATTACAAAAGATTCTGTTGCCTCCTTTTCTGTATTTATGTCATCAGATAATCAACATGATTATTTTTTTAACCAGGTCAGGCTCTTTCATAATTATGACACATCTCAATGGAAAGTTTATCCCTCAGATACTTCACAACGATATTCCCAAAGGTTTTTTCCTGAATATGGTTACACATTATTCCATTTTACTGAATTAAAAGACAGTATACGTTTCAATATCACGATGAGTGACAGCATTTCAGTTGTAGTTCCCTATCAACTGTTGGGACTTTCATTAGACAATTCTGATCCCGGTATAGTTTATCACTCATCGGGTGTTAATGGTGCTAATATTCAGGACTGGCTGAAGAGCCAATATCTTCAAAAACATTTAAGTGCAATCAATCCTGATCTCATTATTATTTCCCTGGGTACCAATGATTCCTATTCCAGAACTTTTAATCAGCAGGAATTTAAGTATAATTACAGAAGACTCGTAGAAAAAATGAAAAATGCTGCTCCGGATGCTGCTTTCATTCTTACAGCTCCCGGAGACAATTATTTGTACCGAAGATATTTAAACCGGAATATATCTAAAGCTGTCAACATAATTCGAGAAATAGCGCAAGATCAACAACTGGCTTTTTGGAACTTCTACTCGGTTATGGGCAAAATGAACTCAATAAAATACTGGCACAATGCCGGTCTTACTGCGCATGACTTTCTGCATTTTAATCAAAAAGGTTACAGCCTGCAGGGTAATCTGCTTTTCCATGCAATAATGAAAGCTTATCATGATCACATTCACAAACCGAAACAACCAAAACCAAAAGCAAAAGCTAAAATAAACAAATGATGTCGGAGTGGCTGAGAGAAATTTTTGTCTATAATCCTGAGGAACCTATGTTGTTTACACGGTTCTCGTTCTGGGCATTTTTTGGTGTGCTCCTGCTACTCTATTCTTTGATTTATAAAAAAAACGCCATCCGCAATGTTTATTTATTTGCGATGAGCCTGTTTTTTTATTACAAAACAGGCGGTTATTTCTTTTCATTATTGATCTTTTCCACAATAGTCGATTACACGTTAGGTAATCTGATCTACTCAAACAACCTAAAATGGAAAAAAAAGATTTTTGTGGCATTGAGCGTAATAGTTAATCTGGGTTTACTTTCTTATTTCAAATATGCTTATTTCTATACGGATATTATAAACCGGATATTTAACACTGATCTGGAAGTGGTCAACTGGCTGGCTGTATGGAGCAACAGCCTGACCGGAACCTCATTCGACATCAGTACGATCATATTACCTGTAGGTATTTCCTTTTATACGTTCCAAACTATTAGCTACACTGTAGACGTCTATCGCGAAAAGACCAAACCTGTAAAAAACATTCTGGATTTTGGCTTTTATGTTTCGTTTTTTCCGCAATTGGTTGCCGGCCCTATTGTCCGTGCTTCAGAATTTGTACCTCAATTATATAAAAAATACCAACTCAGCAAACATGAATTTGGGCTTGCTTTATTTCTTATTCTTAACGGTTTGATCAAAAAAATGTTGATATCCGATTACCTGTCTATAAATTTTGTTGACCGGATATTCGCTGATCCTTCAGCATACAGTGGTTTTGAAAACCTAATGGCTGTTTATGGATATTCATTGCAAATTTATTGTGACTTTTCAGGTTATACGGATATCGCTATTGGTGTGGCCTTGCTCCTTGGTTTCCGGTTACCCTGGAACTTTAATTCGCCGTATAAAGCAGCCAACATAACAGACTTTTGGCGCCGCTGGCATATATCATTATCTTCCTGGTTGCGCGATTACCTTTATATTCCGCTGGGAGGAAACCGTAGAGGCAAAATAAGGACATATATTAACCTGATGATTACCATGCTTCTTGGAGGTCTCTGGCATGGTGCAGCAGTTCGTTTTATCATATGGGGAGGCTTACACGGTATTGGACTTGCCATTCATAAAGCCTGGATGCAAATTTTTGGCAAAGCGGATCATGGAAAAAAAACATTCTGGGGGCACCTGGTTTCTGTTTTCTTTACTTTCCATCTTGTCACTTTTGCCTGGATATTTTTCAGAGCCAGAAATATGCAAATAGCCGGGATCATGATCAAGCGAATGTTTAATGACTTTTCAGGAAAGATGGTTCCTCAAATGATTCAGTCGTATTGGATATTATTTGCTTTAATGCTCGGAGGTTTTATTATTCACTGGCTTCCTAAGTCCTTTAAAGATAAATATACAAACTGGTTTATTCATATGCCCGTCTGGATAAAAGTTTTAATCGCCGTATTCATTGTAATATTATTATATCAGGCCAGGTCTGCAGAAATACAACCTTTTATTTATTTCCAGTTTTAATTTGATCTGCAGCAACCTCATACGTTAAATTCATTTTATTGCTTATTCTATATAAATATGTAGCTTAGTTAGGACAATTCAAATTGCTACTCTTCATAAGACAACTGTTTCCAATAGTAGAACTGTTTTCCCATTATGGGACTATTTCCATTATAGGCCTTTATAGATATATCACTGATTATCTGTGTCTTAATTTTGTTTTCCTGATCTGGCATGCTGTTTGATCCACCCTGTTTAAATAAAAATTTAAAAAAATCAAAGCCATGAAAACTTTAATTTTACGAATCGCAGCAATAATACTCACAGTTATTCTAAGCGCAACTGTTTTAATAGCAGCAGAATATACGGCAGAAGGTGGACAAACCAGTGATTGGGATAATGCATCATCCTGGAATACAGGAGATATTCCTGATGGAACTAATGATAACATAACAATAAGAGGGAGTGCCACAATCATTATTCCATCATATTTCTCAGCAGACCTTGGTGATCTCACTCTTGCCGGGTCAGGTAATCTTATTATAGAAGGAAATGTTACTTTTAATTCAATTACTATAGAAAGCACTTCTTCTTCAATTACGATTAATGGACAGGTTATCATAACAAATTCCCTGACAAATGCTAATACAATTGAAAATAATGGTAATCTGCTGATGGAACCCGGCTCTTACATTGAAAATAACGGAGATATAACAGGTGCAGGAGACATATGCAACACAACTAATACAACTCCTCCGAATTTTACAGTAATGGGTACAATTACGAATACTATCTGTGGCACGGATGCAGATAATGCATTCCCTGTTGAATTAACCGGTTTTAATGTTAATCAATCAGGAAATTCTGTCAATTTGCATTGGGTCACAGCTTCAGAACTTAATAATGATTTTTTTACGGTTGAAAGAGCTGTGAATAACAATGAATTCCAGAGCATCGGGGAAATTAACGGAGCAGGAACCTCCAATGAAATCATAAATTATCACTTTAAGGATAATGATATCCCGGAAGCAGAAACCGTCTATTATCGCATCAAACAAACCGATTATAACGGAGAAACATCGTATTCCGGGATTCAGGATGTTAAATTTGCTAAGCCGTTGGAAATAAGCATTTATCCAAACCCTGCCCGGCAAGGTGATAACCTTACATTGAATAGTTCAGAGAAAAATGCAATCTTTAAAATATATGATGCTCACGGAACAGAAATTTATTCCGGGAAGATCAATCAGAATACTGAAAATATTCAAACAACCGAGTTAAAACCAGGCATTTATTTTATTCGCACTAACAATCAGAATAGCAACAATCCGGTCACAAAAAAATTAATCATTCAATAAAGATTTCCCGTGAATTAATTTTCATGGTTTTTAGGGTTAAGTCATGCTATCGTCAGATGGCATGACTTTTTTTATTCTCAGGAAAAACAAAATCCTTTACTTTTGGGTTAGGTAATAAAAACCACGTTACGTATGGAAAATTTCACTTATTATAATCCAACGAAATTACATTTTGGCCGGCATGTTATAGAAAATTTAGGAAAATCAGCCATAAAATACGGTTCAAGAGCTATACTCATTTATGGGAAAGGGTCAATTAAAACAAACGGCATTTATGATTTAGTTGTAAAAGAACTAAATTCACATAATATTGAGTACACCGAATATTCAGGCATCAAATCCAATCCATTGGTTGATGATGTGGATTCGGCAGTTGAGCAAGCCAGGGAATTTGGAGCAGAAATGGTTATTGCCGTTGGTGGAGGAAGTGTTGTAGATTCCGGGAAAGGTATTGCGTTAACGGTGCCTTCATCACATAAGGCATGGGACTTCTATTCACGTAAAGAAAAACCTAAAAAGGCATTGCCCCTGCTGTCAGTTTTAACGCTGGCCGCAACCGGTACCGAAATGAATCCGGTCTCAGTATTGCAAAATCATCAAACAGATCAAAAGATTGGTTATGCTCATCCGCTAATGTATCCTGCACATTCATTCCTGGACCCGCAAAACACCATTTCTGTCAACAAAGAATATACGGCCTATGGGATCGCAGATTTAACGGCTCATTCGCTTGAAGCATGGTTTGGAGTTGGAGATGCCTCTCTGTCCGATCGCATTGTAATTAGTATTATACAGGAAGCTATGGAATATGGACCTGCTTTGTTAAACGATTTAAAAAATTATGACTTACGGGCAAAAATTATGTATGCCGCTACGCTTGCTTTGAATGGATTAACCAACAATGGCCGCATTTCAGGTGATTGGGGCGTGCATGCTCTCGGACATGAGATGTCTCTATTATACGATGTCCCCCACGGCGCATCATTAACCATTGCTTATCCTGCCTGGTTAAAATTTCACAAGTATAAACTTAACAAACGGATTCTATCTTTGGGAAAGCACTTGTTTAGCTCTTACTCGACAGATGATACAATTAAAAAACTGGAAGAGTTTTTCCAAAAAATCGGGTCACCAACAAAATTAAGCGATATTAATCTTCAAAATGAAGATAAAATATCCAGATTACTGGCGTCTATGAATACAAATAAAGCCCAGGGTATTCATCACAAACTTAATGATGATGACCGGTCACAGATTATTGAGTTAATGTTATAGTAAATCTGAATACTAATATCCTCTATATTACTGATTTTTATACTTTACTACTTCTTCATTAAAAAACTCAAGTTTTATTCCGGCCTGCTGAAACATTTCTTCAGACTCAGCGCCGGCATGATATTTTTGTTCGCATACCACGCGTTCAATTCCACAGTTAATGATTAACATGGCGCAGGTCCTGCATGGAGTCATCTTGCAATAGAGCGTTGCTCCTTCCAAAGCAATACCCAGACGAGCCGCCTGGCATATTGCATTTTGCTCGGCATGAACTGTACGTACGCAATGTTGTGTTATGTGTCCGTTATCATGAATCATTTTTTTCATCTGATGTCCAACATCATCGCAATGAGGAAGTCCACGTGGCG
The DNA here is from genome assembly GCA_021740245.1 of Bacteroidales bacterium. GTDB lineage: Bacteria > Bacteroidota > Bacteroidia > Bacteroidales > PWNQ01 > PWNQ01. The sequence continues at coordinate 32,108 of JAIPAE010000006.1, forward strand.
AACCTACATATCCGGTTACTAATAATTGCCTGTCGCGTGCTATTACACAACCGCTTCTTCCCCTGTCACAGGTAGCTCTTTTAGCTACTGTTTTTGAAATTTCCATGAAATATTCATCCCAGCTTGGACGAATATATTTTTCTTGTTTCATTTTATTCTTTTATTATTTTCTTAATAACTCTTTTGTTGCCATTCGAAATTTCAAGCAAATAAACTCCGGATGACAAATTTTTAGCACCCGTCTGAATATTTATTTGTGGTTGAGAAACTTTCTGCTCAAATAGCAATCTGCCTTTCAGACCATAAATCCGAACCTGTAGTTTTTTGTTAAATTGTATTCCGGATAAGTCAATATTTAATTGATCTTTAAATGGATTGGGATAAATATTTACTATTGGGGGTTTCTGATCCTCTACTTTCTGTATTTGATCAACACTATTTACATATGCAGAGAAAACACCTTCTCCATGTGTTGCGGCTACAACTAATCCGTCCGAAGGCCGTGATCTGATAACATCAGTCACAGTGAACCCAATTTTATCCGGTGATTGATGAGTCCATACAGTACCATGATCAATGAGTGTATCCGTTGCATAAACGCCGGTGGATGTTGCCAGCCAATAAATCGTTTTTCCGTTATCCAACGGCATAATATCAGCCCAGCGAACAGAAGGTCCTGAATTGTTACTACCTTCCAGATTACCTCCGATCCATTTCCATGATGATCCCCCGTCATCCGAATAAAAAAGGCTTTGGACGATATAATTTGAAAAAACTACAATAACCTTATCAGCATCTCTGGGGTCAACAGCAATGCAGCTTACATTTCCATTAATCGGAAAAAATACCGGAGCAATGTCTGTTAATGTTTTATTCATCCCCTGGTGAGCATTGTCAATACGGTAGACATATTTCCCGGAGGTACCTATATACAGCCTGTTAGCTGGTTGTTTAGAAGTTGCCAAAGCTGTTACCGTTCGTCCTGTAACAGGCAGTGAATCAAATAATTTATTCCAGTTTAAGGAAATAGAGTCATAATTGTTATTATAAGGAATCTGGGACAGATCATGATTTCGCCAAACGGTTTTGCCTCCTGCCATATACATAATATCCGCATCATTTTGATCCAGCACAAAAGGATTGATAAATAACGGATCTTTGAGTCCTGCCGGGTCAATCCGTTGAAATTCCATTACCTGCCCGCTATTGGTATCCAGTCGCATCTTGCCCGTTTTTCCTCTTTGACGTGAAAAATAAAAAACATCAGTGCCGGGGTTCATTGCACAAAAGGCTCCGTCACCAAGCGAAGGTTGCACCCAACCGGCCTGACTATTATCGCTGTTGACGTAGAAAGAGCCGTTATCCTGCAGTCCTCCGAATAAAATGCTACTACCACCATTGACGGGATCGAAGTTGATTGTATAAAACTGAGTTGTCAAATAACCGTTATTCAAATCAATCCAGTCCACCGAATCTTTTAAAATATCATTGGTTTGCCAGAGTCCTCCATCAGTAGCAGCAATCAAAGTATCAGCCATTCCGGGCATAAATGCGATCCCATGTTGATCAGGATGCTGATTCGGATAAACATCATACTCAGGTAATGTTGTGCCCTGTGCATATCCGCCAATGTGCGTTGTATTGGAGTCGGAGCGGAATGCATCAGTTGACCGGTAAAGGTTTGTTCCTCCGATTATTACAATATTTGTATCCTGAGGATGCACCTTCACAAGCAAATTGTAGGATCCTTGTGCATTAAAAACATCAAAGGGATTTCCCTGATGGGGCAATGATGCAGAGCGGTTTTCCCAGACGCCTCCTGTACCGGATCCATTTCCGGACTTATACCGGTATTTCCACAAGCTGTTCCATTCTGTTTTTCCAAAAAACACATTGGTCATTTGTCCATAGCCCGGAGTATGAGCCAGTAAATAAAGAATATTCTGATCTGAAGTTGCCATCCCGATGACGATTCTTTCATATTCCTGCGGCCAGTTGGAAGGAGTAATGTTGGTCCAATTATCTCCATCTTCCGAACGCCATATTCCAGCACTTGACCCATCACTGCTCATAGTTGCATAAACCACTCCGGAATCTGACACTGCTACATCTGTAAAATAGCTATATGTACTGCCCGAAAGAGATATATCCCAGCTACTCCCTCCATCTTCACTTTTATATATCCTGCCTAAAGTGGCCACATAAACCACATCATCAACTGTATCACCAGCATCCAATGCGATATTCCAGGTAACATCCCAGTATTCATCAAATTGATGAGGAGTTCCGCTATGCGTAGAATTTAACAAATTCCAGCTCTGGCCATTATCCACCGATTTATATACACCATTTCCAAGATAAAAAGCGCCTCCACCACTGGCAGAAGTTCCCACACCTTCACCTGTAGTATAATACCATATATTGGATTTACCGGGACGCTTATCCTGCACTATACTGACAACACCATAACTTTGTTCCGGAGTTGTTACCTTTGTCCATGTCTGGCCGCCGTCATTTGAATTCCAAACACCACCGGATACAGAGCCAGCGAGGATATGACCATGGTCTGTATGATCTATTGCTACAGCACGTGAACGTCCTCCAACATTATAAGGCCCCCGGTTATTCCAGTTGATAGATTTACCAAATATTCCAGCAGAAGGCAGCTTTCTTGCAAACGAAAGCTCTCTAGCTCGCATTCCGGATGGGATTTCCCCTGTTGAAGGATCTTTCAATCGATTTAACTGCCAGGACTCCCGGCCTTCTGATGTCATACCATCATAAACATTAAACAACGGCTCATCTATCACTTTATACAATCCTTTTGTGGTCTTATCATTGTTTGTAATCTGCCAAAAAGCAACTCCCCCGATAGACGCTATTATCAATAGTATTATTACCTTTTTCATCTGTTTATAATTTTGTTCGTTGTTCGATTTTTCTCTAAATCGCTTAGTTCGCTCAGTTCGCCCTCTCGCATCATCACATGCCGTAAAACCAGAAATCTTTGATTTTATAGTTTTACGAGCATCCTCGACCGCAGGTCGGGATCATCACATCATCGCATTACTCATTACGCCATTTAATCATCCGCGTGTGTGTTCCGCCTTAGGCGGATCATGGCACGGTTCATCCACTTATGTTTTTCCTGAGACTCATCTACAAACTTATAAAAGAATACTACACAATGAACAAAAACACAGGTGCTATAATCCGATTATTTATTAACTATAGTTTCGTGTTCTATTATTTTTCTGAAAGTTAATATTTTAAAGGATTTATGATAATCGAGTTAAAAAAATCAGCGGTAACAGTCAATAATGAAAATGCTATAATGCCAAAGAGCTTGACTATATACGTATATCACTAAAATTGTTTTAACTGGACAGCAGTGATGAATTTTAGCATCAAAATAAGCACTTAATAATCTAATCTGTCTATGAATCAATATATATTAAGCATTACTAAAATAATCCCGTTAACATGTCTGATAATCAAAAAAAACTTTCCCATTCAGGCCTAATTAGCAGGTGTTTTCACAGGATATTGATTTTTTAATAAATTTTCAAAATGCATTTTTTGCTTTTTGTTCAGTTGGGAATTTTCTATAACGCGCATTCTTATTTCTTTCAAATCCGGTGAATAATTCGGATTTATGGCTTTTTTGATTTTATGATAATAAAAATTAAAAATAAAATTCCCGGGATAACTGTGATATAACAATTGAGCATATAAAAATGCTTTTTGGGGGTTTTTCTCCAGTTCAAACCATATCTTCATCAGAAAATAGCTGGCTTCGGTTCTTATAATTTTATCAGGGGAATTTGCAGCTTTATCCAAATAACGTAATCCAGCTTTTGAATTTCCCTTTTTGTAAAACTTAAGAAATGGTCGTAGCAAAATATATTCATCATATGCATAGCCAAACAGGTAAAAATATAAACCATCAATTAAAAGATAAGGCGCATAAGTAGTGTCATTAAATGTGGGTTCTAACAGGTGGTAGTAGTTGCGTATTGCCTTGAATGCAGCAAAATATTCCTCTTCATCCATTGTCAGTCTCGTCATATAAGCATAATGCATAATACGCAAAAAACGAGCTTCTTTTTCATCCAACAGATTATCGCAATAATGCAAATGTTGATTTAAGTTTTCGCGATAATCATTTCTAAATTCATCGTCAGTAGAACCGGCAAATATTTCCCATAATTGAATATTGGATACTGTAAAATAATACCAGGCATTATTAGTATCATTTTCAATACTACTGCGAACTAATCTATTCGCCTTTTTAAATTGAAAATTATACATTGCGCTGAAAGCCGACTTTACATTTTTATCCACTTGCTGATTATGGATAGAAAACTGAGCCACAGCACACAATGGTAATCCTGAAAGCCAAACAATGATCAATACAACAAATAACTTATATGGAATTAAAAGCCTCATTATTTGTATCTTATCAACTATAATTTCATTGGTTTGCAAAATTCCCATTCTTTTCTTTCATCATTAAAGAAAAAATTTGGATTAAAACTTTATCTCTTTTTTCATTTTGCCTTTCCATAGCAATTTTTTCAGCTCTGTTAAATCCACCGGTATAATATCTTTGAAACCAAGGACCAATACTGGTAAAAGCATTAAAAAATGTGTGCCGTTTGGCAATATATAAAAAACTAGCGGCCAACCCACTATTTAACAAAAAAGAATTAGCGGCATTAAACGCATCTCCGGCATAAAGCTGCCCAAGTCCGGGTATTACGATGCTTAATATTTTTGCGAGTTTGGGAGATGGTCTGTTAAATTTCACGGAATTTAAAACCTTTGAAACATCGTCATAATACTCATGTCCCCGGGCAGCATTAAGAAAGTATTCTTTTGCATCATCATATTTTTTTATCTTTACATGGATAACTCCCATATAGAAGTTATATTTATCCATGAAATAATCAGAAGAATCCTGGTTTCGGGCTGAAAAAACTTTTATCAAAGCCTTTTGGGGCTCATCTAAAAGAAGATGACAAAAAGCAATTTTATAAAGATGCTCATTATAAGCACTATCGCTATTTGTTGTGTTTAAAGAAACATCGTAAAAAAACAAACTTTCTTTGTAATTTCCGTTCATTAATTCACTTTTTGCAATTTTGGGATAAACATAAGCCTGAATAGAATCATCTCCAAAAAAAGCAACCCGTTTATATAGCTTAGCAGCCTCTTCAAAGTTGTCCAGGGCAAACATATTATCACCCAGCTCCACTGTTTCTTTTTGTGTTTGTGCAGAAACGCTGCAAGCAAAAGCAAAAAGACTAAATGCTATTATAGAAAACGCCTTGTACACTTTCCCGGATTCTGTTTTTATTATTGAAATTATAGCGATTTGCGGCTTTTACACTACCATGAATATTTCCGAAATAAAATCCGACACCAATTGCACCAAATATCCAGCCATATACGCTTTCAGTGCCATATTTTTCAAATCCTTTGTAGGATTGATACGCCGAAGAACTAACCATAATCAGTGATATTAATCCATTTTCCCAATTTCCCGTATAAACTTTCCCTGCTCCAGGCAAAACTGTTGATAATATACCACTTAATAAAGGACTTTTATATTTTAGGTTCTCGCCTTGCTCTGATAATTTCATTAACGATTTGAATTCAGGTCTATTGAAATCATGGTTATCACTGAGCAATTCGCGGGCCCTTTCATATTTATCATTTAGCAGAAGTATTGTTGAGGAAAGCAATATTTTATCGTCTGATCTCAAAACAGGATTTTCAGAAATATCCTTTATCCATATTGTATCAGCTTTATCAAGTATTCTAAGTATATAAACTTCTTTAGCAATATCCGGTGACTGTTTATAGGGTTTATCCCACAAATTATCCATACGTTCTAAAGCAGATTCGGTTTTCCCTGCTTTTCTGTATGCTTTAACCAAACGAAGTTTTATGTTGTCTTCTTCTGAATACTTAAAAATAAACCGTTCAAATTCAGATATTGCCTGTTTATAATCGCCAGATTGATATAAATAGTTAGCATACTTTAATGTATGTGTGCTATCAAATAAATCCTGGCTGTTCACTGTACGGGCAAAAATTAGAAGAATGCTGAAAATAATGATTAAAATCTTAAAGCTCTTCATACTGCGCATTTCTTACCGGATCAATTAAAAGTCCGTTTTGTTTGTCAATTTTATATTCTGCCGGCCTTAAACCATTACAACGTGTAAGGCGATCGAGAGAATCCATGATACCATTTATTAACCCTTGTTTTTTAATTGATTGAATAGCATATTCCGAACAAGAAGGTGTAAAAACGCATGAATGATAATCCTGGGAAGAAACAAGTATCTTGTATAGTGAAAATAAGTTGCTTAAAACGCCCTGGCTTTCTTTCAATCTTTTGAAAGGAGAAACATGTTCGGATTGTTTTTCGTGTTGATCTTGCAATAGTTCTAATTCATTAAACGTTTGAGAATAGCCAAAACTTATACTACCTAATGCCAGGATTATAATTATACATTTCTTCATTGTTGGTGTTATTTATAATGATATCCGATAACTTGACCATTTGGTATATTTTTTTATTCTCAGAGTACATGATTTGTACTATTTCTGTGGGAACGCTCAAACCTTTAACTGTAGTATACTTTCTAAAAAACTGGCGGCTCATTATTTCATCATCCGGAGATTTCATCACTACTCCATAAAGCTTATTATTAATAGTTGATGTCAGAATGTTACCTAATACTCCGACATTCGAAGGAGGAACCCATGTAGTAATAACCATATCTTCCTCTTTTTCGGTGCTTTCAATGCTATAATTGCTTTGACCTAAGCCAAAATCACTGAGACTACCTTCTAAAACCAGGTGGAATACTGTAGACTTGACATACGGATTAACGGACATCTGGTGGGAAAACAAATTATCTTTATAAACACGTGTTACCGTATCCTCTGAAACCCAAACTTCGGGTTCGGGGAAACGAATATCATAAACTAAAATTCCCGTGTTTTTATCATAGTAAACACGCCCTAATGTTAAACTTCCTTTTTCTTCGTCCTTTGTTTTGGATTTAATAGAAAACTCAGCTTCGAACCTGAAAAAAAACTGCCCATAGGCTATTGTAGTATTTAAAAAAATAAAAAATAATACAATACCTATGAGCCGTAATTTCTTAATGTTCATCTTAATGAAGTAATTATATTGCTGATGCTGAGCTAACGATCCATGAAACATAAGCTACATAAGCTAGTGCATAGACTGCTCCTCCTGCAAGACATCCCCACAGCGCTTTTTTGGTTTCATCCGTATCTTCCGTTACAAAGTAAACAACACCAATTCCGGTTGCACTAAGGCAAAATCCCCATACAAAACTTGGAATTCCCAATGGTGGTTTACCGCGACGGTAATAATTCATAAGATCAGGTGAGGCTGAAACATTTGCAATTAAACTATTGTCAGTTACTTCCAACATAGAATAAGTACTGTTTGTCTTAGAAACATGTGTTTCCAACTTGCTCAGCTCGGCAAATTCTTCATTTACTGCTTCTTCATCATACTCGAATAGATCTTTCTTCGAAGATGCAAATGCATTAAACGTACCCATAATAAATATGGCAGTTAATGCAAGAAGTACGAACTTTTTCATGGTAATTTTTTTAATTAGACATTAATGATTTGTTTTCTGTTATAACAAAAATACAAAATAATATTAACTAACCACGACTATTTTTTAATAAAAAAAACACAAAAATATTTTAAGTGCATAAAACATATTATAAACCTTTGCATGCATGTGTTTATACAACATATTTTAGAATAATTATAAATTAGCTTTCTTGATAAGGCATTACAGAGAAGTACAGAAACGGCATGCTGATATATTGAAGTTATTAGAAACTACATAAATTATTTTTACAATATAATAAAGCAGAAATCTGCTCTAAGCTGCCTTATTCATGGTTACGCAACATGCTTTAAATCTGCGAGTTGTTTTTCAGGGAATTCAATTCTCTGTTTTTTGAATTTATCCTGTTGCTGTTCCTTGTTAATACAACAGTAGTAAAGTCTGCTGGATTAGAATTGCGGAAAAATGATGATTTTAATTTGCTATTTACAGCATTAAACATGATGTGTTTTTTTATAAGGAAAGGAGCACTTGTTGAGGGACTGTATTATTCATTCATTAAGTTTAGTTCAGAGGCAAGGTGTCGAGAGCTGCAGACATAATGAACTATTTCAAGATTTTCGCTCCACTCCTACTCTTTGTACCATTTAGCTTTACCTTCGGTGGGGCAGCATATGGACTGAAATTAATACACTCATAAAAATAAACAAAATGAGTACTTTAAGAAGTATTGACTTGCCTGATAATCTATATAATATATTTATTTTGTATTTTTATGAATAATCCAGGCAGGCTAAGGTATTTTATAATCTTTTGTTTAACAATGCATCCCAACCCTGAGCTTTAATAGGATTAACAGATTGATCCCTTGCGATGAGGTTGACACCGGCATTACGTTCTTTTATGTAGCCAACAACAGCAAAAGCTGGATTATCTTTAATCTTGTCATAATCGCTTTGGCTGATCGTAAACAACAATTCATAATCTTCACCCCCATTCATAGCTATAGTTGTGGGGTCCAGTTTCATTTCCTCAGCTATTTTTCCTGTTTGATGATCAATGGGTAGCTTTTCTTCAATAATATCAGCCCCTGTGTCAGAGTTCTCACAAATATGCAGTATTTCAGATGCTAATCCATCAGAAATATCTATCATTGCAGTCGGTTTAACATTTAACTGTTGCAAAGCTTTAATAACATCCAGACGTGGCTCTGGCTTCAACTGTCTTTCAAGTATATACTCATATCCTTGTAGATCAGGCTGAACACCTTTACTCGCTTTAAACGCCTTTTTTTCACGTTCCAACACCATAAGTCCGGCATACGCAGCTCCCAATGTTCCACTCACACAAATCAAATCATTTTCTTTTGCCCCTGACCGATAGACAATATTATCAGCCATAACCTGCCCAATCACTGCTACAGAAATAACCAACCCGTAGCGCGAAGTTGTAGTGTCACCACCAACCAAATCAACGCCATAGGTTTCGCATGCCAGTTTTATTCCCTTGTATAATTCGTCCAGTGCTTCAACAGTATATCGACTGGAAATAGCCAGGCTAATTGTCACTTGTTTGGGCATTCCGTTCATTGCTGCAATATCCGAAAGATTTACTACTACAGCTTTATAGCCAAGATGTTTAAGAGGTGAATACGTAATATCAAAATGAACTCCTTCCACAAGCATATCTGTAGAAATCAGTGTTTGATAAATTCCATTATTTATCACTGCTGCATCATCACCCGATCCAAAAATAGTGCTTTTATCTTTTATTTCCACATCTTTCATCAGATGATCAATCAGCCCGAACTCTCCTAATTCTGTCAGTGGTGTCGTACTGTTATCTCCCATAATAATGCGTTTTATCAGGCAAAGATAATACATGAAATGGAAAGAACTATTGATACCCGTTATTTCTAAACAAGAGACCAACAAAGCCTGTATTAATCATGCAATAAGTTTAGGTCAATGCAAGGCGTCGAAAGCCACAGACATTGTGTTCTATTTCAAAGTTTACCCTGTATTTATCGGCGGCTTTCGCAACGCAGCAGATAGCCTGAAATTATTGCACTCGTAAAAAATAAATAAAAATATTGTTTTATCTGTATACTCGTGTTATGCATTGATATATAGCTAAATGTAACTTTTTATTTATTTTTTTATGAATAGTACAGGAAAGAATAATCTTTGGAATATAAATAAAAGTCCTTCTATAAAACCAATAAATGTATGGCAAACTATTTATGCCTACAATTGTTGACTTAATGCATTATAGAAAGCAAAGAAAGCTTGCAAATGCAGGTTTTCTTTTCTACTTTTGTGCACTAATTTTAATTTAATCTAAATAACGCATTTTTTAAAGCGTATGGAAGAAAAGAATAACAAAAAAGAACATCAGGACAAGGTATTGAATGAGATGACAAATTCAGATTACAAATATGGATTTGTAACTGACATTGAAACTGATACTATTCCACATGGGTTGAATGAAAATGTGATACATCAGATTTCTAAAAAGAAAGATGAGCCCGAATGGTTATTAGACTACCGTTTGGATGCCTTTCATAAATTCATGAACATGCCCCAGCCTAACTGGGCACACCTGAAAATTCCACCAATTGATTTTCAGAATATTGTTTATTACTCAGCTCCAAAGACAAAACCCAAATATGAAAGTCTTGATGAGATAGACCCTGAATTGCTGGATACTTTCAACAAGCTTGGGATTCCATTAGAAGAACAGAAAGCTCTTTCAGGAGTTGCTGTTGACGCGGTTTTCGACAGTGTTTCTGTTAAAACTACCTTTCAGGATACCCTTGAAGAAAAAGGGATAGTTTTTTGTTCATTCAGCGAAGCTGTTCAAAAATATCCCAATTTAGTGCGTAAACATCTGGGAAGTGTTGTTCCATCGAACGATAATTATTTCGCAGCATTAAATTCAGCTGTTTTTTCCGATGGCTCTTTTTGTTATATCCCTAAAGGGGTGAGAAGTCCAGTGGAATTATCCACTTACTTCAGGATCAATGCAGCGAATACCGGTCAGTTTGAACGCACTTTAATAGTAGCAGAAGATGATAGTTATGTCAGCTATCTGGAAGGATGCACTGCTCCTCAGCGAGATGAGAACCAGCTTCATGCAGCAATTGTAGAAATTGTTGCCATGAAAGGGGCAGAAGTTAAATATTCTACTGTTCAGAACTGGTTCCCGGGAGACAAAGAAGGCAAAGGTGGTATATATAACTTTGTTA
>JAIPAE010000068.1 GCA_021740245.1 Bacteroidales bacterium
AGTTGGTAACCAAGTTGAAAGCAAAGAAAATGAGAGTGATACATCAAAAGACAGCAGACTTAGTTACCAGGAAAGTAACTATGTTGGGGATATAGTTAGAGCTATAGTTGGAAATGTAGTTAGCGATATTGTTAATTCTGATTATAGTGCAGATAATCAGAGTGGTATCTCTGAAGACATTAGTAGTAAAGACAAGAGTGAGGTTGTGAATGAAATAGTTAATAATATACTTAGTTACCGTAGAGGTAACCAAGTTTATATTATTAATATTGAGTTAGATGATGATGTTTTTAATCAACTTAGTTACCAGGTAAGTAACCAAGTTGGTGTTTATGTTCGAGAAATTTTATCTTTTTGTAGAGATATTAAAAAACGTAAAGATATTCTGGAAAATCTTTTAGGGATTTCCAATCAAACGAAAAACTATAACAATCACATTAAATCATTGATAGATTCAGGACTTTTACTTCCTTTGAAAAAAAGGCAGACAAGCAGTAAACAATCCTATCAAACATCAATCAAAGGCAAAATCTTATTATTGATAATGAGCATAAAAGATGATTAAAGAAAAGATTCAACAATTATTGCGTCAGTATCCTGAAACACGTATTGTTTTTTTCTGGGACCCGGATAAAAACTACTACGATGAATTTAAGGAACTGAAGACGGATGAAAACATAGAAGCTATTGAAGCTTCAGAGCAATATTTTACGTTGAAATATCAACTTGAATATGAATTAAGTGAAAAGAAAGTATTCCTCTACCATCCGTTTGAAAAACCTAAAGGCGAAGATTGGGAAACGTGGCCTTTACTGGGATTGTATTACGCCAATAAAGAACTTGGGGTGGATGAAGTGGCAGTATTGATGGAAGAATACAAGATTCCATCGGCCTATAAATCGCTGGTGAAAGACTACATTCAAGTTTTGCAACACAAAACCAATAAGCAAAAACTGGCTAAAATTCTTGATGCAGCCAGTTTCAATGAGCAGAACCTGAAGCTGGGTTTAGTATCATTGGCATTGGATTTTTCATCCGTCAATGACCGCGAGCAGGCAATGATTAAATTATTGTCTTTAACGCTTTCTCCCAACAAGTTAAACTTGGCTATCAATCGTATCAGAAACTTTAAAGTTGAAGATGAAGTACTACGCTGGTTTGCTTCCCGCTTAGATTACGAAATGCCGGAATTATCGTTGGATAACCTCAAAAAAGCGGCACAAACACTCAAGTACAACATCATTTTAAAACCGTTGGCAAATACCGTTTCCGAAGACACCTATGCAAATTTGAAAATCACCAGCAGTGCTTCATTGAATAAAATGCATGCCCTGGTAAATGAGTGGGAGGCGAGTCGATACTTGTCTTCATCCTTCAAGGAAGTGATGGAAACAGTTGCTTCTGATATTAAAGAAGACAAAATTATTCAATGGTATGGCGTGGAATGTGAATATGGTTTCTATTTCGATAAAATGTTAGATGCCGTTCTTGACGATGCATTGGAACGTGTTCAGGATAATCCACAGCTTATACGCGATGAATCAGCAACATGGAAGGAATCCCCAAGATTATCTGATTTATATCAGAAAAAATTCAACTTAGTGTTCCATGCCAGCTCCATGTATTCCACATTAAGCCTGTATTCATCTTTTTGCTTTGATAGCCCGGAAGAGTATGTCCAAAACTACACATCCGACTTATATAAAGTGGATTACCATTATCGTAAGGCGAGCTATTTTTTTAATAAAATGTCGGAGAGCAGTGAAACAACAGATTCTACTGAAAGGGTTTTCGAAGAAGTAAGTAATGATTATGACCGGTTTTTAATCAGCCTGAATGTGGAATGGCAAAAACTGCTTCAGGATAAAAAAATCAGTTTTTCAGAAATTCAAGTTCCGAAACAGTATGATTTCTACAAATCATATATTCAGGATTTTGAGGCAAAAATAGCAGTTATTATCTCCGACGCATTCCGATATGAGGCTGGTTTCGATTTATATGAAAACCTTCTGACCGACAGGAAAAACCAAGCCGAGATTGATGTAAACCTCGCTTCAATCCCTTCAGACACCAAACATGGAATGACGAATCTGTTGCCAGGAAAGCAATTCGAAATTAAGGAGGGTGATGATGAAATAAATTATTTAGTCGATGGAGTATCAACTTCATCGCTTGATAACCGGCGTGAGATATTAAAAAAGGCACATCCTGAAACTGATGTTGTAAGGCTGAGCGAAATGATTCACTGGAAGGAAAAAGAAGGCCGTGATTTTCTAAAAAAGAATAGACGAATTTATATTTATCATGACTGGATTGATGCTATAGGCGATACTGCTAAAACGGAGGCAGGAACTTTTAATGCTGTAGCTGAGGCTATAGATGAAATCCGGAAAATGATGAGGAAGCTAAACAGTTGGAACCTGTATCATATTCACGTTACAGCAGACCATGGGTTTATATACAATCAGAAAAAGTTAACGGATTCATCTAGGCAGGATTTTCCGGTTGCTGATAAGCAATTAAAAAAACATGCAAGATTCACTGTCGGGCATGTTTTTAATAAAGCAGAAGGGTATGTTTTTGCCATGAAAGATGTTTCGCAATTTGATACAAACCTTAAGGTGGTCGTACCAAAAGCTATTAATCGGTATAAAAAGCAAGGATATGCAGGGGTGCAATTTTCACATGGTGGAGCTAGTCTACAGGAATTGTTGATTCCGGTTATTAAATTTTACCGTAAAAAACAGGAGGTTTCAGAAAAGGTGGACTTCAAGCGCCTGGACTCTCAAAAGCGCATTACAACAGGAAATATTAAAATTAATCTGATTCAGGACCAACCAGTTACAAATGAGCGTAAGCCGCGCGAAATCATTATAGGTTTATATGATGAAAAAGGCAAAAAACTATCTAATGAAGAATTGGTTCTTTTTGATTCTGCATCAGACAACCCAAAAGAAAGAACGCGGAATGTGATATTAACGCTTAATAGTGAATCTGGTGGAAAGAATTTGGCTTACTTGCGTGCTTACGATTCAGAAGATAAAGAACGACTAAATCCGCAGGTAATTAATGAGAAGCTGATAATATCAAGAGTGTTTGACGGATCGGATTTTGGTTAAAATATTATGATTATGGCAGTTATGGATAATATAACAAATGTTTTTGAAGGCAAGGTGGTCCGCAAGGATTTAACAAAAGAAATTAAAGGAAACGCCGTTGTCCCATCTTATGTATTAGAGTACTTGCTAGGGCAGTACTGTGCATCTTTTGATGAGGATGTCATCAAGGAAGGGGTGGAGAAAGTAAAAAAAATTATCCGTGAACATTTCGTAAGCCGGGATGAGGCAGAAGTTATAAAATCAACTGTGCGTGAAAAAGGTCAGCACAAAATTATAGACAAAGTAGCTGCCAGGTTAAATGAAAAGCAAGATATTTATGAGGCCAGCTTTGCGAATTTGGGTATAAAAAAAGTCCCGGTTGGCAATCCTATCATTAAGAATAACCGAAAGCTGCTTACTTCTGGGGTATGGTGCATTATAAATCTCGGTTATGAAGCATCCGATGGGAACGATTCTCCCTGGTTTATTGATTCGCTCAAACCCATCCAAATTTCACAAATTGACCTTGACGAGTATAAAGAAGCCCGTAAACAATTTAACACAAACGATTGGTTGGATTTGCTGATGCAAAGCATTGGGCTTAATCCTGAACAATTTAATTTTCGAAGTAAACTAATTCAGCTAAGCCGCCTGATTCCTTTTTGTGAGAACAATTACAACCTAATTGAACTTGGACCAAAGGGAACCGGGAAAAGTCATATTTATTCCGAGCTTTCTCCACATGGCATCCTTATTTCCGGCAGTGAAGTGACACAAGCAAAACTTTTTGTGAATAATTCCACAGGGCAAATTGGTCTTGTAGGGTTTTGGGATACAGTAGCGTTTGATGAATTTGGTGGCTCCGGGAAAAGTGGTGAAAAAGGACTTGTGGATATCATGAAAAACTACATGGCCAATAAATCATTTTCCAGAGGTACTCATGTTTACAATGCACAGGCATCAATGGTTTTTGTGGGCAATACAGAGCATTCTCTTCCCTTTATGATGCGCAAATCAAACTTATTTGACTCTTTGCCAAAGCAGTTTTATGATTCAGCCTTTTTAGATCGCGTGCATGGATATTTGCCGGGTTGGGAAGTAAAAAAATTGCGTCATGAAATGTTTACAAATGGCTACGGGTTTATTGTTGACTACTTAGCTGAAGTATTAAGAGGACTACGTAAATATGATTACACGAACCTCGCTAAGAACTATTTTGAATTATCGGACAGTTTAACCACGCGTGACCGCGATGCAATTGTTAAAACATTCAGTGGGCTGGTAAAGATAATTTATCCTAATCAGGATTTTAGCGAAGAAGAAGCCCGGGAATTATTTGATTTCTCGATAGAAGTGCGCAGAAGGGTAAAGCAGCAACTCATTAAAATGGATGATACATTTGAAGAGGTAGATTTCAGCTATATAAATCTTAAGAGTGAAAAGGAACAAAAAATCCATACACTTGAAGAAATTACATACAATCAAAATATTCAAAGCCAATCAGAGTCTACTGAAAATAAAGAGCCTGATGAGGTTCAGCTAAAAAGAGAGGCAAAACCCTTACCTGATTATAAGCAAGTCACCATCTACGAAAACCAGACAGGAATTTCATATAAAAACCTATTCCTTCCTTATTTAAAAGGGGCTACCGAAATCAATATAGTGGACCCTTACATTCGTTATCCCTATCAAATTAGAAATTTGATGGAGTTCTGCTCACTATTAGCTGAAATAAAAGAAGCGGGTGAAGAAATAAAAATCAACCTTGTGACTTATTTCAATGAAGAGTACAAAGAATCCGCTGAAAACGCCTTTGCTGACATTAAGGATTCATTAGAACCTCTTGGAATATTTTTAGACTACAAATTCGATGACTCTCCACACGATAGACACATACACCTGAACAATGGCTGGAAAATCAATCTGGGTAGGGGACTTGATATCTATCAAAGAGTTGATAGCAAATATGACATATCAGATATCTACCAGGAAAAACGGCAGTGCAAGTCTTGCGATATCACTTTTATTAAGGAAGCATAAATGTTTTGCTTTATTAATGTATATTGTCTTAACATATTATTCTTGTTTATACATCTTCAGCGCCAATTCATACTCCTTATCATAAGGTAACTGCAATTCGCTCACCATTTCCGGAATGGCTAAAGCCCAGCTTATATAATAATAAGCTAATATCTTGTAGCCCGAAAAAGTTTTCCCGGGCATCGAGCTTACCGTATAATCCTTTCCGTTAGGGTCAAAGCCCTGCGTTCCCTGCATGGCAATATCAAAGGCGATTTTCTTAATCTTTTCTTCCGGCATTTCTGAAAAATACTGCAAGGCATCCACCATATACATCACCACCGCCATATTAGTGTCTTCAGCACCCTGCGATTGCTGAAACTTTTTCATTTCACGGTCTTTCACCGGGTCATGGTCATCCAGTCCTAACGGGTCTTGTTCAAAAGACTCAACAAACTCATCCATGTTCGTCCGTTTGCGGTACTGCTGTTCCCCTTCCAGCTCAAAATATTTCGCTACTTGCAAATCCTCAGCCCAGTTTTGCAATACCTCATACTCCTCAGCAGGCGCTTTATCATCACGGTATTCCTTAAACTCCTCATAAAAACCTTCTGCTGTTTTCTTTTCAAAGGGTGTAGCCCTGTATTCCCTTAAAAAGTCCACGCCAAACAACTCCTTATACTGCATCCCTGCAACCAGGTTATAAATCCTGCTTTTTGATATCACATTGCGGGGTGCATTTTCCATCACAGTCTTATCCGTTACCGCATGAATACCTTCACGGATGACGCGGTCTAAAGACAAAAACTGGAAAGGCCTGAGCTTTTCATAGGTGTTGTACAAAAAGTGCTCTATAAACAAGTCAACAGGCGCATTATAAATTTGCCGGTTAAAACCCTCAAAAATGCTCTTCAAATAGTTTTCAATTGAATCCTCAGGCACGCCTTTTTTGCGAAGCCTTTTCAGGGCAGGAGCCACGTCTTTCTTAAACAAGTCTTTATGCTTGTCATTACTGATAAAAAGCTGATTATCGCCTTGCTGCCTGGCCTGTATGGTAAAGTCTAAATGCACCAGTTCATGCATGATAAGATGTTCAACAGCTAAAGAATTTGGGTTGTATTTTAATACATGCTCTTTTCGTTGATAGTTCTCTGCAAATTCGATTTTCGCAGCTGTTTCAAGCTGGTTATCCGCTTTAATAAGGACTTCAGTTCCTCCTTGCTCTTCCAGTTGATGTTTGTAGCCCAGGTAGATTTCCTTACCGTTAATCTGTTGAACAGCTTTTTGGGCGATATCTTGAATTTTACGGATAGCGTTTTGATATAGCCCGTCGCGATTGGGATTGAGTTTTATTGCGTTTTGTACGTGATGAAATGCAGTAAGCAGATTATCATCCATTTCTTCCAGCAAAGCCAATCCGTAATGCGTGTTCGGGTTTTGCCCGTTTATGCTCAGTGCTTTTTCAAAATAGTACTTTGCTTTGTCAGTATTTCCTTGCTGCAAAAGATTGACACCTATATTGGTAATTGTATTGTAATCATCAGGATGAACCTTAAGCGCCTGTTCATAAAACTTTAATGCATTATCTACATCATTCTTATGTTTGGTGTAAATATTGCCCATCATCATCAAAGCCCAACCATTTTGAGGGTTCCAGCGTAACGCATCTATCAAACTGTTAATAGCTTCCTCCTGGTCTCCTTCTTCAGACAGGATTTGCCCCAAAATTCTATGAAATTCAGAATTTGTAGGATTTTTACTTATAAGCTCTTGCAATACAGTTTTTGCCTCGGCAAACTTTCCCTTTTCACTCAGGCTAACCACTTTTTGGTAATCCTTATCTTGCGATTGAATAGCCGAAACATCAATAGTCACAACAGCCAGGTCATTTTCAATTTTCACCTCTGGCCGAAAGGGCCCAAACGTATAATACGCTTCCAAAGCCGATTTAATGTCCGCTGTGTTTGCACTCTCCATTTCCGGGAAAATCGTAAACAAAAACTCGTCTATCTTATGTATTATTTGCATTGAGCCATGTATTATTCTGTTCAATCCTATTTACTATGATTAAAGCAAGCAAATTTACAATTAAATCAAGATTTAACAGCATTACACAAAATCGATATTATTATATGAGCACCGTAACTATTTCATTTATGTTTATATAAAAGAGACAATGTCGCATAAACGTAAATTTGAATTATGGATGTCTCATAATATATTGATTATGTGTTACCTTAAGGGTTTTCTTTAACATCTCAGTGTTGATAACTTTTCAGGTGTTGAATTATTGATAACTCTGTAAACCTCATATATAACAAGATTCAGTATCATTAACAACACGGAAGTTATCTTAAAGAATTGTTAAAAAATACAACGTAAAACTGTTAAATTATTTGTCAAGTCCCTCTTAACTTTGTAATATAAATCAGCAGCGTATTGTTTCTCAGAACAAACCCTGCCCTAAAAATTATTAAAATGACGAACAACCGTAATGATTCAAAGCCCGACATGCACTTTAACATTTTGCAGTTTAATCACCCAAAAACATCAGTCGATTTACGTTTTATCAAGGAAGAAAAGAGAGGCTGGCAACGCTTCATCTATGAGCATCAGAACGATTACTTCAAAGAACTCATCGACCAGAACTTTGATTTCGGCGCTGATGAAGAAAAAGTAGTCTACACCGATTTCAGTTCACAGCAATCAGAGGAAGAGGATGCAAAGCTAATCGCCGTAAAGTTGCCTGAATGCAACGCTATCGCAAAAGCATATTACACCACCAAAATTCAGTGCTACCTCAAAGAAAAAGTCAACTTCACCGACTACAATTTCCTGAAAGACACCACCGTCTGGATATATGACCAGACTATCCAAAAGCATAAATATAAACTCTTCAAGAAATTCACCCTCCGTGTACAATTCGATGAAAACACCAACCAGCCCGAAATGCTGCTTTCTTATGATAAACTTTCTAAAGTATTTAACTATAATCTGGAATCACTATTGACCATGAATATTGATTTTGGGTTATTAATAAATTTAACCTATCAAGGTCGGATAATTTCATATGAGTATTTCAAGAAAAAGAACTATTCCAGGCATGATTTGGCATATCCTGTAATTAATAATGATTTACAAAAGGCATTAGAGATTCCATTCGAAGGTAACAAATTCGGACACAATAAGTACAAACAATATTATGAAGAAGTATCTTCTTTTTATGATGAGTTTTTAAATCAAGATGAATTTAAGGAAAATGTTCTGGGGGACTTGAAATGGAAACCAATAGATGATGAATTAATGGATCAAACTACATCTGGGGCTGATAACTTAGTATTTAATAATGCTCATATTAATAAAAATCCCTATTTCGGCCTCAAATTGGGTAAAGGTGTCTATCAATTACCAGAAAACAAGTCTTCCATACGTATCTTATATATCTTGCATAAAAGCTTATCTGAAAAAGTTCACTGGTTGGACAATCATCTACGCACAAATCGAAAAAATCAACAATTTGAAAATGAAACAGCATTAGATAAACTATTTAGATTACCTGTTTTTCTGGATCATGATGCACACATCACCTATGAGGACAAGGAAAATCCTCTCAAACAAATTGAAGAAAAATTCAATAATATCAATTTTCATAAAGATTATCAGTATTTTGCATTTTTCATTACAGATATTGATAAAGATTCCTGCGATAATAAAGAGCTTGAAGTTTATTATAAAATCAAAGAGTTTTTATTATACAGAAATATCGCTTCTCAAGTTATACTAAAATCTACCATAGAAAATAAATTCTTATCCAATTGTGTTAGAAATATTGGCGTTGCCACAATAGCTAAACTTGGTGGCATACCGTGGCGTTTAAAAGAGTATAACAGTAAAGAACTTATTGTTGGTATAGGAGCATTCAGAACAAATTATGCTTTTGGCAAGGTTAAATACATTGGAAGTGCTTTTGCTTTTCAACCTGATGGGAAGTTTTCTGAATTTAGCAGTTTCCCTGAAAATGAGATGTTTCACTTAGCCGCATCCATCCAAAGAGCAATAAGGGAATACAAAGAAAAAAACGGACAAGTTGAGCGCTTAATTGTTCACCTTTATAAAACAGTAGGCAAAAAGGAATTAAAACCCATTTATGATGCTTTGGCTAACCTGGGTTTTGATAAAATCCCAGTGGTGGTATTAACCATAAACAAAACAGAATCAAGAGATATCATGTATTTCGATCCAAATCATGCGCAAACGATACCTGAAAGCGGCACTTTTGTAAGAATTGCAAATAAAAAGTACTTGCTAAGTAATAACACAAGATATAATGGGAGGCTAATAAAAAGTTATGAAGGGTTCACATATCCTGTAAAGATTCAGTTGTGGTCATCCAATCCCGAAATTGTAGAAGATGATGAAGAGATACAAAAGCTCATCGACCAGGTCTATCAATTCAGCCGTATGTATTGGAAGTCCGTTTCTCAACAACCACTGCCGGTTACCATTAAATACCCTGAACTATTATCCAAGATGACACCGCATTTCAGCAATCAAGTCATTCCTCCATTTGGTAGACATATTCCATTCTTTTTGTAGGATAGTTCATTTAAAAGTAAACTATTTTATAGCTTTGCATATGCAAGATGGTTAAAGTTCATATTTCTAAATCATCAGTGATTAGTCAACCATGCTATTTGGTGGCATGTCCAATTTATTATACAGAATCACAATGTTATCTGCATAGTGTGGATGCTCGCCTATAGAGGGATTGGGGGTCGCGGGGTGAGAGCAACCATAATAGCGTCATTATTTACCAGCAGTATTTATGAGCTAAAACTAACCCCTGCATTCATGCTGGGGAATAAGTGTAACAAAAACACACGAGGGGCTTTAGCCCATAATTTAAAGGAGAGCCGATAATGAGTAAAAAAGAAAGCAAATCCGTTCTTAATCACTTACTGCAAGATACCACACCAGAAAAACAACGCAGAACGGATAATAAAATGCTGTTAGCAGTAAAAATCAAAGAAACAATGGATGCCAAAGGCTGGAAGAAAGCAGACCTTGCCAGGGCCCTGAATAAAGAAAAGTCGGTGATTACACTTTGGTTAAGCGGCACCCATAATTTCAAAATCGATACCCTTTCAGATATCGAAAGCGTATTACAAGTAAAACTCTTAAATGTCAAATAGAGGAAAACTACTCCCATCAATTAACAAACCCCGATAGAAAGTAGCTCTACCGGGGTCGCACCTTGTTCTTCCCATGTCGTTTCACTGCTGCATAAACACATGAGTAGATAATTTACAATGAAATAGGTAATGGTTAACGAGTGAATTTAGGCTATATCGTTTTAATAGCCATTAAGTCAGCGCAATCACCAGCTTGTTCTTTCGCTTACATTCGTGAATAAACTTATCCTTTAACCATAATAGCTCTTCATGATCAATGCTTTCAATGATGCTGATACAGTTTTCAAACTCACCCAGGTTTCTGTTTATCTCAGCTATCATTATTTTTTGGTTGATATCCGACTGGTCAAGTAATGCTTTCAGTTTTTTTAGGTTTTCTG